>NZ_JBHUZM010000051.1:0-46973 GCF_042667665.1 Streptomyces sp. NPDC057307
CCTCCGGCGGTCCGACGGACGGAGTCAGGTGCTGCCGCCCGGACAGGTCTAGCCGGTCGAACAGCTCGGCAGACCGGCCGTGTCGCCGCTCTTGATCTTCTTCAGGGACGCCGTCGCGTCCTTGATGTTCTTCACCCGCACCAGGGTCAGGCCGTCGGGGATGTCGGAAGCGGCCGAGGCGCAGTTCTCGTCCGGCGTCAGGAAGTACCGGGCGCCCGCCTGCCGCGCGCCGACGAGCTTCATCCCGATGCCGCCGATCGGGCCGACCTTGCCGTTGTCGTCGATCGTGCCGGTGCCGGCGACGAACTTGCCGCCCGTCAGATCGCCGGGCGTGATCTTGTCGACGATCCCGAGCGCGAACATCAGACCGGCGCTCGGTCCGCCCACGTCGGCCAGCTTGATGTCGATCTCGAACGGGAACGTGTGGTCCGTCCCGGCCTGGATGCCGACGATGGCGCGGTCGTCGCCCTCGTCCGACTTCACGGTCCTGATCGTGACCTTCTCGGTGCCCTCGGGCTCCTTGCCGGCCTTCTCGGCCGCCTGGGCGACCTTGGCCGGGACGATCGTGAAGACGACGTCCTCGCCCGGCTTGTGCTTGGTGACGATCTCGGCGACGTCCGGCGGCGCCTCGACGGTCTTGCCGTCCACCGCCCTGATGACGTCACCGGCGTGCAGGGTGCCGTCGGAGGGGCTGTCCTTGACGACGGCGGAGACGATCACCCTCGACGTGACGGGGATGTTCTCCTCCTTCAGGGCCGCGACCTTCGCGCTCTCCTGGGACTGGCTGAACTCCTCGGCATTCTCCTGCGTGGACTGCTCTTCCGTCTTGCCGTCCGGATAGAGGGTGTTGTGCGGCACCACGATGTTGTCGTGCGACAGCCAGCCGTAGACCGCCTCGACCACATTCATCTTGTAATCCGCGCCGGTGACCCTGACGGTCGTCATATTGAGATGACCCGTCGTCGGATAGGTCTTGCGACCGGCGATGTGGAGGACCGGCTCGCCATTCGCGTCGCCCAGTGTGTTCACCGTCGGACCGGGACTCATCTCCGCGTACGGAACGGGAATGAACACTCCCGCACAGAGCAGCGCGATGAGGACGAGGGTGGAGGCGAGCATCGTCGCGGTGCGGCGTGGCATGGAACGACAGTACGGGAAGGGTCTGTCAGTGCACCCCCGGGGCCGGTCCGTACGGGGCGACTTGGCCCGGTGCGTGGCCCGGCGGGCGGGCGGCGGACAGGGGGCGCGGGCCGGCGAGGGGGTGCGGGCGCGGGTGGCTAGGTGGCGTCCGTCGTGGCCGGGTGGGATTTCGCCATCGCGTCGCGGAAGCGCGCGTAGCCGGCGAGTTCGGCTATGTCTCCGGTGGTTCGGTTCCTCGAGACCCAGCTTCCCCATATCGCCGCGCCTACCGCGGCGAAGAGCGGAATCAGCAACCAGGCAAGCGCGGCCATCCCGACCTCCTTACCCATGTGTGTGTGCGAACCGACTGATCAGCAGATTAGTCATCTGCTGCTTCAACGCTCCGCGCAGGGGTGCGGTTACGCAAATCGGGCCACACGGGAACGGAGAGCGACCCGGCGGTACGGGAAGGGCGTCAGCAGGCCCCGACCCATTCCTCCGTACCGTCGGAGAATGTCTGGTGCTTCCATATCGGCACTTCGTGCTTGAGGTCGTCGATCAGCTTCCGGCACGCCTCGAACGCCTCCGCGCGGTGCGGGCAGGAGACGGCGACGACGACCGCCAGATCTCCGACGGCGAGGTCACCCACACGGTGGACGGCCGCCAGTGCGCGGACGGGGTGGTCGGCGACGACCTTCTCGGCCACCCGGCGTAGTTCGGCCTCGGCGGACGGGTGACAGGAGTAGCCGAGGGTGTCGACATCGGCGCCCCCGTCGTGGTTCCGGACGGTCCCGACGAACAGGGCGGTGCCTCCCGCCGCGTCGTCGCCGACGGCCCGGAAGATCTCGTCGACGGACAGCGGGCTCTCGCGGATCGCCAGCAGACGGATGGGATCCTGTGCCGCCTGCTCACCCGGGTGCGCCTCGATGCGTGCCATGCGGCCCATCGTGCCGTACGGCACCGGCATCACGTAATGGCGCGTTCGACCGGCTGTCGTGCCGCCCGCTTGGAGCCTTCTACAGAGGACGACAGGCAGCGGGCGTCAGGCGCCCGGCGCGCTTCTCGTATCTCAGTTCTCAGCTCTCAGCGCCGGCGTGCCTTGCGGGCGCGGCGTACCACCGCTGCCGCGCCGAGCAGGGCGACCGTCGCTCCGGCGGCTCCGGCGGCCGTGGCGTCCTTGCGGCCGAGGCGGCGGCCCGCGACGGTGTGGCGTCCCTCGACCTCTTCGAGAAGCGCGCCGAGGACTTCCTCGTTGGTCCACCGGGGCCGCCAGCCGGCGTCGTGGAGACGGCTGACGCTGACCACCCAGGGATGCATCGTGTAGGCGAGGTCGCCGGCCGGGGACGGTGTGAGGCCGATGCGGTGCAGCCGGGCGGCGGCGCCCAGGGCGACGGCGGAGGGCAGCTCCATGCGGCGGATGCCGCTCAGCTCCTCGATCTCCTCCTGTTCGAGCCAGCCGTCGCAGCCGACCGCGAACTCGCCGTCGACCTTCTCCAGCGCCGCGTACTCCAGGGCGCTGACCAGGTCGTCCACGTGGCAGAACTGCCAGGTGGGCCGGGAGCCCGCGACGACCAGCAGCCGGGGCGACTCGAAGTAGCGGGTCAGGGCGGTGTCCGTGCCGCCGACGAGGACGGCGGGCCGTACGACGGTGACGTTCAGACCGGGGTGCGCGCGGGGTGCCCGGCGGCCGAGCCGCTCGATCTCCAGCAGGTCGCCGACGCCCGTGGCCTCCGCAGTGGCGCGCAGCTCGGCGTCCTCCGACAGCGGGATGTCGTTGTCGGGCAGCGCCCCGTAGACCATGGCCGACGTGCACAGGACGACCCGGTGGACCCCCGCGGCAGCCGCGGCGGTGAGCACGGTCTGGGTGCCGCGGACGTTGTAGGCCGTACGGGCCGCCGCGTCCCGCTCCAGGTCCAGGTCGAGCGCCAGGTGCACCACGACGTCCGCGCCGCGCAGTTTCTCGGCGATGGCCGGGTCCCGTACGTCGAGGATGTGCCACTGCGCCTCGGTCACCTCGCCGCGGCGCTCGTCGATGGCGACGACCTGCTTGATCTCCTCGGACGCCGCGAGGCGCCGGGTGAGCAGGTCGCCGACGCCCGAGGCGGCTCCGGTGACCGCGACGACGGGGCCGCGTGGCGGGGTCGGGGTTGAGCGGTTTCGCGCTGCGCGAACCTGCGGATCTGGGGAACTCACCGGGCGTCTCCAGCGGTTGTCTTCAGTACGGACGTGTATGAAACGTGCGTACCAGGTGGCGTCCATCCTGCCGCAGGCCGAGCGTTGGCGGAGCACCGAGCCCGGATGCGGCCTCGGATGTCTACGCTGGGTGGTGTCGGGCAGTCGCCGTCGGCGGAAAAGCCGGCGGCCCAACGAGCCGAGGAAACCCGTGAGTGACACCCCATTCGGATTCGGCCTTCCGCCGGAGGAGCCAGAGGACGGCGACGGCAAGAAGAACGACCCCGCCGGAGGTGGTCAGGGTGCCGGCGGCGGAAGCGGCGGGGGCAACCCCTTCTCGGGGTTCGGCCTGCCGGGCGGTCCGGGCGGTGGCGCGGGCGGGGACAACCCGTTCGCCGCGATGTTCGGATCGATGAACCCCAACGACCTGGGCGCCGCCTTCCAGCAGCTCGGCCAGATGCTCAGCTACGAGGGCGGTCCCGTGAACTGGGACATGGCCAAGCAGATCGCCCGCCAGACGGTCGCGCAGGGCACGTCCGACGGGACGAAGGACGCCAGCGTGAGCCCCGGCGAGCGGATCGCCGTCGAGGAGGCCGTGCGGCTGGCGGACATCTGGCTGGACGCCGTGACGTCGCTGCCCTCCGGTGCGGGATCGACCGTGGCGTGGAGCCGCGCCGAGTGGGTCGAGGCGACCCTCCCCGCGTGGCAGCAGCTCGTGGATCCGGTGGCCGAGCGCGTGGGCGCCGCCATGGGTGACGTGCTGCCCGAGGAGATGCAGGCCATGGCCGGGCCGCTGATCGGCATGATGCGCTCCATGGGCGGCGCCATGTTCGGCCAGCAGATCGGGCAGGCCGTGGGCGTGCTGGCGGGCGAGGTGGTCGGTTCGACCGACATCGGGCTGCCCCTGGGCCCGGCCGGCAAGGCCGCGCTGCTCCCGCTGAACATCGCGGCCTTCGGTAAGGACCTCGGCATCCCGCAGGACGAGGTGCGGCTGTATCTGGCCCTGCGCGAGGCCGCCCACCAGCGGCTCTTCGCCCATGTGCCGTGGCTGCGGTCGCATCTGTTCGGCGCCGTCGAGGGTTACGCGCGGGGCATCAAGGTCGACGCCTCCAAGCTGGAGGACGCCGTCAGCCAGCTCGACCCGTCGAATCCCGAGCAGCTTCAGGAAGCGCTCCAGCAGGGCATGTTCCAGCCGGAGGACACCGTCGAGCAGAAAGCCGCCCTGGCCCGCCTGGAGACGGCGCTCGCGCTGGTCGAGGGCTGGGTGGACGCGGTGGTGCACGAGGCGGCCAGGACCAGGCTGACGTCGGCCGACGCGCTGCGCGAGACGCTGCGCAGGCGCCGCGCGTCGGGTGGTCCGGCCGAGCAGACGTTCGCCACCCTCATCGGCCTTCAGCTGCGCCCCAGGCGCCTGCGGGACGCCTCCCGGCTCTGGGCCTCGCTGACGGACGCGCGGGGCGTGGACGGCCGCGACGGGCTCTGGGAGCACCCGGACAATCTGCCGACGGCCTCGGACCTGGACGACCCTGACGGCTTCGTCCATCACGAGCACGCGGACTTCTCCGAGCTGGACAAGATGCTCGGTGAGGCGGCGGGCGGCGGGCCGAAGCTGGAGAAGGACCCCGAGAAGGGCGCGGAGAAGGGCCCGGCGGAGAGCTCCGGCAAGGACAGCGACCAGCCCGAGGACAAGCCCGGGAACAAGCCCGGGAACAAGGGCGAGGGCGACGACGAGGGCAAGGACGACAGCGCCAAGTGAGCCTGCACGACGACGCCGTCCGCGTACTGGAGACGTACGACGGCCAGGAGGAGCTGCGCGGGATCTATCTGGAGCACCTGGCGGCCCGACCGGACGGGATGTGGAAGTCCTGTGAGGCCGGGCATGTCACGGCGAGCGCCCTGGTGGTCGACGCGGAGCGGGGGCGGGTTCTGCTCACCCTCCACAAGAAGCTCGGCATGTGGCTGCAGATGGGCGGCCACTGCGAACCGCAGGACGGTTCGCTCGCGGCGGCGGCACTGCGCGAGGCCACGGAGGAGTCCGGGATCCCGGGACTGACGCTGCTGCCGGGCGGGCCCGTACAGCTCGACCGGCACCGGATCCCGGCGCCCTGCCACTGGCATCTGGATGTCCAGTACACGGCTCTGGCACCGGTCGGGGCGGTCGAGGAGATCAGCGAGGAGTCGCTGGATCTGCGCTGGTTCGCGTACGACGAGGTGGCGGCGGTGGCCGACGGGTCGGTCGTACGGCTCCTGGAGCGCACGCGCGCGGCGCTGTCCGGGCGGGTGCGGGGCTGACAGGAGCGAGCGGGGGCGGCCTCCGAAGAGACCGCCCCTGTCCCTGAAGGACCGAACCGAACCGGACGACCGGACTCAGCCCCGGTTGTTCCATACGTTGTTCTGGTTCTGCGCGTGGGCGCCCTGCTGGCCGACGCCGAACTGCGCACGCGCGCCCTGCCCGATGTCCGCGTTCTGCGGCGGCATGACCTCACTGGGCTGCACGAGCGCGAAGCCCTGGCCGAGGAAGCTGAGCTCCCAGCCCTCACCCGTGTTGCCGCGCCGGCGCCGTACGCCCGAGGAGTGCGTCTGCGCCTGCATCTGTACCCGCAGCGCGGAGGACCACGCCACGATCGCGTCGGCGTCGACGTTGACGTACTTGTCCGGCGTCACGTGCATCATCAGGGGCTGCCCGGACGTCATCAGGGCGACCTTGCCCCGGCCCGAGATGTTGAGCTGGAACTTGCCGGAGCCGGAGATGCCGTACTGGCTGTCCACCGCGATGACCTCGGTGTGCAGCGTGGAGTCGAGCGCCAGGACATAGGCGCTGTCGACCGTCATGCCGTCCTGGTCGACGTCCACGACGTGCACGTACTGCGCGAGATTGGCGAAGTAGATCGTCCCCTGACCCGAGCAGCGCATCAGGTCGAGGCCCTCGCCGGTGTTCGCCCTGGCACGGCGCTGGCCCTGGGACTGGTACTCACCGTCGAAGTCGACGAGTCCCTGGTAGGCGACCATCGCGCCCTTGCGGGCGAGGACGTCGTCCTGGCCGGTGAGCGCGACCCGCAGCAGCTGCGGGTTCTGTACGACATAGCGGTCCTGGGACTGCGTTTCCGCGAGTCCGAAAAGCGGGCTCTGCATGATGTTCTCCTCCCCCTCAGCCCCGGATCCGCAGGCGGTCGGTGCTGTCCTCGCTCGGTTGTACGACGACGATGCCCTGGCCCGAGAAGGCCATCTGGAAGGCTTCCCCGCTGCCCCGCCCGATCAGCGACGAGGCTTTGAAGCTCCGCTTGCCCTTCACCTTGAGCCCGGGTGACCAGGCCACGAGGGCGTCGGGGTCGACGTACGTCTCGTCCTCGCCACGGCCGCAGTCCACGACGATCGGCGTGCCGCGCGAGGTCAGCGCGACCCAGCCGGTCCCGGCGATCGTGACGTTCCACAGGCCCTGACCGGCGAACTTCGCCAGTCCCTTGACCTTCTCGACGCCCCACTGGAGGTGCGCGTCGAAGGCCAGCAGGTTGGTGCCGTTGACCGAGAGCGAGTCGTTGTTGAGATTGATGACGACGACGTCGGCGCCGTAGTCGGCCAGGTAGAGCAGGCCGTCACCGGCGCACTTCATGATCGGCGCGCCTTCGCCCGTCACCCACTGACTGGCGATCTGACGTACGGCGGGCGGGTTCGGCTCGTACTGCACGAAGCCCTCGTACGCGACCATCGAGCCGGTACGGGCGTAGAGGTCCTGCCCACTGGCCATGGCGACCTTGAGCATGGTGCGGCCGTGATTCTCCATCCGGGCCGTGACGGGGGTCGGGGCGAAGCCCGCGAGTTGCTGGTTCATGTGCCGGACTCCCTCAGACCTCGTACGGCTGGACGACGATGAAGTTGCCGGGTGCTCCCCGGAACTGCAGATTCACGGTCTCTCCGCTGTGCCCCGGATACGCGTTGCGGCGCAGCCGGACCTGGCTGGAGAGGATCACCTGGGAGGCGGCCGACCAGGCCACGACGGCGTTGCAGTCGGCGAAGGTCGTGGGCGTGACCGGCAGGACCACCGGGACACCGTGGGTCTTCACGACGACGGTGCCGGTGCCCTGGAACTGCATGGTGAACAGGGCGCCACCGGGGATGCCGTGGCCCTCGATACGGCGGACCTCGTACTGCAGGGTCTCGTCGAAGGCGAGCACGTTCTCCGCGGAGACGCAGACGGCGTCGCCCTGGAGCTCGATCGGGTGCAGATGCGAGCCCTCCTCGGCGAGGAACACCTGGCCGCGGCCGGAGCAGCGCATGAGCTGCATCTCCTGCCCGGTCGCGTTCCCGACGATGCGGCCCGCGAAGCCGGCGCTCTTGTAGCCGAATTCGACCTTGCCCTGGTACATGACCATGCTGCCCTGGCGGGCCAGGACGGGTGTGCCGCCCATGGCGAGGTCGACCCGCATCAGCTGCTGGTTCTGCGGGGTCCAGCGCTGGCCGGTGGCCGCCTCGCGGTACGGCTGGAGCGCGGCCTGGAGACCGGGACCGGCCTGCTGGCCCGCTTGCGGCATGCCCGGGGGCGGTGCGCCCTGGGGCTGGCCTCCGTACGGAGGCGGCGTCGGCTGTCCGTACGGCGAGGGCACGCCGGGCGGCTGCCCCTGACCGGGGAACTGGCCGGGGACCGGGCCCGGAGGCTGACCGGGGAGCTGGCCGAACTGCGGCTGCTGCGGTGCCTGCGGCGGACCGGGCGGCTGCGCGTAGGGCGACGGCGCGGGCGCCGGTGCCATCGGCGCGGCGACGGTCGGCGCGCCGTGCATGGGGTGGGGCGCGGGGGCCGGGGCCCCCGGCGGGGCGCCGAACGACGGCGGGGGCACCGGCGCCTGCGGGGCGGGCGGCGCTCCGAAGGACGGAGCGGGCGCGGGGCCGCCGGGCGGCGGGGCGAACGACGGTACGGCTCCGCCGACGGGCGGCTGGGCCGCGGCCGGTTCCTCCTCGGCGACCTCACCGCCGAAGTTCTTGAGCAGTGCGTCGAGTCCGCCGTCGAAGCCCTGGCCGACGGCGGCGAACCGCCAGACGTCCTTCAGGTAGAAGTCGCCGAGCATCACCGCGCGTTCGGTGCTGAACTCGGAGCCGTTGAACGCGTATCGGACGACTTCTTCGCCGCCCGCGACTATCCGTATGTATCCGGGACCGACCTGGGACATCTGTCCGGCGCCGTCGACGGTGGCGGTGAAGGAGAGCCGGTGGATGTTCGCCGGAATGCGGTCGAGCGTGACGCGGAAGGATTCAGTGTCCCCCGACTGCGCGCCCAGCAACTGGACGGATTCCTCGGGAGACTTCGGCTGATTGAAGAAGATGAAATACCGGTCGTCCGAGAGCTGTTCATTGGCGTCGAGGCCGAAACAGCTGATGTCGAACGTCAAGCCGGGCGCCGCGATCTGCACACCTACGTACAGATCCGTCCCCGGCGTGAGGTCACTGATCTTGGCCTTGTGGCCGCGTTGGAATTCCCTGGCCATGCGTAACGACCGTCCCCCATCCCGAGCTGAACACGTCGCGTCAGGCTAACGGCTAAGTCCGACATTGAGCCAAGCCGGTACACATTCGGTACACGATCACCGAAGGGCCGCGATCACTCTCCGGGAGGGGTGGGCAGATGCGGCAGCCGCTCGGCGGCGACGACACCTTCGAGGTAGCCGCGGGCCCGTTCGGTACGGGGGTACGCCTCCAGCAGCTCCCAGAAGCGCGGGCCGTGGCCCGGCACGAGCAGGTGCGCGAGTTCGTGGACGAGTACGTAGTCGACGACGTACTCGGGCATGCCCTGCAGACGGTGCGACAGGCGGATGCTGCCCTCGGCCGGGGTGCAGGAGCCCCAGCGGGTGTTCTGGTTGGTGACCCAGCGGACGGACGCGGGCCGGGCCCGGCTCTCGAAATACTGCTCGGACAGCCGCTTGGCGCGCTCGGTGAGATCGCTGTCGCCGAGGATGCGCTTGCTCTCCTGGGCCGCGAGTTTGTCGAGCATCACGGTCACCCAGCGTCGCTCCTCGGCCTCCGACATACGGGCCGGGATGAGCACGATGGTGCGGTCGCCCTCGCGGTAGGCCGAGACCGTCCTGTTGCGCCGGGCGCTCCTGCGGACCTCGACGGCGCTGGTGGCCGGGCCGCGCTGCGGGCGGCCGGTCACGCCGCGCTCTTCGCTTCCGGCGCTGTGCGATGGGGATTCCCCCGCAACGCGAGGGGAAGGGTCGGCGGACACGCCTCGACGTTACCCGCTGTCAGTGTGGAACGTCCCGTCGCGGGGACCATTCGATCTTGATCCACTCCATACACCCGTCATTTGAACGGCTAATTCCCCACGCCTGTGGATAACTCTCCGCAACTCTCACCGGTTCCCTGCATTCTGGAATCGGATCGCACGACAGGCACACGGGGGAGACGAATATGCATCCAATGGTGAAGCCCGCGCTGCGCAGGGCTTGGCGGGAGCGGCAGACGGTGCAGTTCGGAATCACACCCGCACACGCGGTGGTGGTGGGCCCGGTCGATACGGCCACGGGCAGCTTTCTCGACCTGCTCGACGGCACACGGGGGCTTCCGCTGCTGCGGGACGAGGCGCGGAGCCTGGGGTTGCCGGACGGCAAGGCGGACGCGCTCGTGGACCGGCTCGCGGCGGCGGGATTGCTGGACGACAGCACGGCGGGAGGTCGAGCCGCCGAAGCGTTACGGAATCGAAAGGTCGAGGTCGACCGGTTGCGGGCGGATCTGGCGTCGCTGTCCGTCACTCACCGGGAGCCGGGCGCGGCGATGGAGCGGCTGGCGGCGCGGCGCACCATGCGTGTGCAGGTGCGCGGGGCGGGCCGTGTCGGTGCCGCCGTCGCCGCCATGCTCTCGGCTTCCGGGGTGGGCCGGGTGGATGTGCTGGACGGTGGGCTCACCCAGCCCTGGGACGTGGCGCCGGGCGGGGTGCCCGCGGAGTCGGTGGGTGAGCGCAGGGATGTGGCGGCCCGGCTGCTGGTCCGGCGCTCGGCGCCGGGCAGATCCGGCCGGGCATCAGGGGCCGATCCGGATGGGGCGGAGGCAGGCGCCGTCGATGACGCGCCGGGTGGGCGAGTGGCCGAGAAGGCCGAGCGGGCCGACGCGCGGGCGGCCCTGGCGAGCGGTGGCGGGGCGGGGCTGTCGCTGGTGATCGTCGCCCCGCGGGACGGGCTCGCGGCGTACGCCCCGGATCCGGCGTCCGCCGAGCGCTGGATCGCCACCGGGACTCCGCATCTTTACGCGGGGGTTGTGGAGGCGACGGGTGTGGTGGGCCCGCTGGTGCTGCCGGGCGGCACGGCGTGCGCGGGCTGCCTCACCGAGGAGCGCACCGGCCGGGATCCTGGGTGGCCGCTGATGCTGGCGCAGTGGCGGTCGGGACGCAGGGCGTCGGTCACTCCGGCCTGTGACCTGGGGCTCGCCACCAGCGTGGCGGGTCTCGCCGCCGCCCACGCGCTGTCCTTCCTGGACGGGGAGCTGCCGGCGAGCACCGGTGCGCGCTGGGAGATCACCCTGCCGTTGCTCGACTGGCGTTCGGAGCGGATCGCGCCGCATCCCGTCTGCCCGTGCGGGGCCGCCGGAGAACTGGAGGGAGAGGGCATGGCGGTGACCGGCACGCCGCACGACACAATGGTGGGGTAACCGCCGTACGCGGCTCGGCTGTCTGGGATTTGGAGGGGCGCATGTCTGATCTTCCCCGGAAGGCGGTCACCCGAACTGCCAAGTTGGCCGCGCTGCCACTGGGCTTCGCCGGTCGTGCCACGTGGGGTCTGGGCAAGCGGATCGGCGGCAAGTCCGCGGAGATCGTGGGCCGGGAGCTGCAGCAGCGCACGGCGGACCAGCTCTTCAAGGTGCTCGGCGAGCTCAAGGGCGGTGCCATGAAGTTCGGGCAGGCGCTGTCCGTCTTCGAGTCGGCGCTGCCCGAGGAGGTGGCGGGGCCCTATCGGGCGGCGCTCACCAAGCTTCAGGAGGCGGCCCCTCCGATGCCGACCGGCACGGTGCACAAAGTGCTGGCGGAGCGGCTCGGCGAGGAGTGGCGTGAGCTGTTCCTGGAGTTCGAGGAGAAGCCGTCGGCCGCCGCGTCGATCGGCCAGGTGCACCGGGCGGTGTGGCACGACGGGCGGAATGTGGCCGTCAAGGTCCAGTACCCGGGCGCCGGGGAGGCGCTGCTGTCGGACCTGACGCAGCTGAGCCGGTTCGCCCGGCTGCTCGGTCCGCTGATCCCGGGCATGGACGTCAAGCCCTTGATCAACGAGTTGCGCGACCGGGTGTCGGAGGAGCTGGACTACGAGTTGGAGGCGCAGGCCCAGCGGGAGCACGCGGCGGAGTTCGCGGATGATCCCGATGTGGTCGTGCCCGACGTGGTGCACCAGTGCGACCAGGTGCTGGTCACGGAGTGGATGGACGGCATGCCGATGGCGGACGTGATCGCCGACGGCACCGAGGAGCAGCGCGACCGCGCGGGTCAGCTGCTGGCGCGCTTCCTCTTCTCCGGTCCGGCCCGTACGGGACTGCTGCACGCGGATCCGCATCCGGGCAACTTCCGGCTGCTGCCGCCCGCCGGCGCCGGGGAGGACGGCATGGAGGCCGAGGGCGAACTGCGGCTCGGTGTGCTGGACTTCGGCACCGTGGACCGGCTGCCGGGCGGGCTGCCCGAGACGATCGGTGAGTCGTTGCGGCTGACGCTGGAGGGTGACGCCGAGACGGTGTACGAACTCCTGCGTACGGAGGGGTTCGTCAAGGAGTCGATCGATCTCGACCCGGACGCGGTGCTGGAGTATCTGGTGCCGATCATCGAGCCGGCGGAGGCGGAGGAGTTCACCTTCAGCCGGGGCTGGATGCGTACCCAGGCGGCCCGGATCGCCGATCCGCGGTCTCCGGCACACCAGTTGGGGAAGCAGTTGAATCTGCCGCCCGCCTATCTGCTGATACATCGCGTCACGCTGAGCACGATCGGGGTGCTGTGCCAGCTGAACGCCACGGTGCGGCTCCGCGAGGAGCTGGAGGAGTGGCTGCCGGGCTTCCTGCCGGAGGAGGAGTTCGGGTACGAGGAGGAGACCGAGGCCGAGGCGGAGGCGGAGGCGGGCGCGTAGGTCTTGTCCCGACAACGCACCGCGGGGGGCCGGTCCTTGAGGACCGGCCCCCCGCGTCTGAGGCATCTATAGCTCGTGGCGTTGTCGCGCCCGGCCGATGGGGTCAGTTCATGACCGCCATGGCCAGCGCGCGGCGGGCGCGCATCGACACGCGCTCGGCGCGGCGCTGCATCCGCCGAGCGGCGACCAGGCGCACGGCCTGGCGTTCCGCATCGGCTTCACGCAGGCGCTCGGCCATATGCGCACGTGCCATGGCTTCTGGAATGAGTTGCATCTCGCGGGTCCTGTTCTGACGCGAGTCGCTCGCGCCGGTGGTACTGACAGCTGAAACGGCGGAGCCGGAGGGCTCTCGCAGGGAAGAGGTCATCGGGGCCTGCTTCTTGGGATCGTGCGTGAAAGGGCGGTCGATGGTGCCGGTGGCGTTCATGCCGCGACCGGGTTCTTGCGCGGACGGCCACGCGGCCGCTTGCGGGCCACGACCACACCCTGGATGAAGAGCTCGCCGCCCCAGACACCCCACGGCTCACGCCGCTCCTTGGCGCCGGCGAGGCAAGCCTCCATCAGCGGGCAGGTGCGGCAGAGCGACTTGGCGTACTCGACGTCGGCCGGGGACTCCGCGAAGAAGACCTCCGGGTCGTAGGCACGGCAGGGAACGGGTACGCCGAGGTTCTCGATGGCGTCGTCGAGCGCGGTGAGCGCGGTGAGCGGGGTCAAGGTGGAGTCCTCCGTGGCGCGGGGCGGGGTGATCGTTTCGGAAGGCGGTACTGACGGGGCGTGCGCTTCGAGTTGCACGGTGGTGTCTTCCTCGTCTGGTCGGTCCGGCCTGTTGGCCAGGTGTCGGCTGGTACCGGGTGGTGTCTTCTCCCGAGGCCCCTTCGCTCCGTCCGTCCCGTTCGGGACAAACAGAAGGGCCGCGGATCCCGGGTGGGGTTCCGCGGCCCTGAAGGCGCCGGCCTGATCATGAATCAGGCTGGATCACTCCAGGGTTCAGGCCCACGGATGGCCCACATCGTGTGGTGCTGCTTCGTCTGCTTCTTCGATTCGGCACCGGCTGCCGCAAACTCATAGGCCTTGGCCTGTGCTGCTGCTACTTCTGCTGCCAGTGCCTTACTCGGTCGCTCATTGCCGCCTGTGACAACGCTCGCGACAGGGAGAGTCACAGGGTTGATCCGGCCGGCGCGGGCGCCGGACAGAGCGGTGGCGATGAACGAAGATCCATCAGTGGCGAGCAAGCCGGGACGCAGAACGTCGAGAGAGCAGCCGGAGACGACCGAGAGATCGGTCATTTTGGCGGTGCTGACGAACTTGCTGGTGATGCTGATCACTGGAATCGCCTCCTCTCGGCGTATCGAAATCCGGATACCACTTCGGACAAGTAGAGCACGGGGACAGGGCTTCGGAGAAGCCCGCCGTTCCCGTGGTTAAGAACCTATGGTGATTCGCGGGGCGGGCGCAAACTATTTTCTCGACGAGTTTGTATCAGCTCTCCTCGTCCTCCCCAACAGGCTCCTCACCTGCGCAGATGGCGAGGACATCGGCTCCGAACCGCTCCAGCTTGCGGCCACCGACGCCGGAGATCCTGGACAGCTCACCGTCGTCGCCCGGCACGGACTCCGCGATCGCCATCAGTGTCTTGTCGGTGAACACGCAGTACGCGGGCTGGCCCAGCTGTTTCGCCTGGTCGGAGCGCCACTCCCGCAGCCGCTCGTACAGCCCCTCGTCCATGTCCGAGGGGCAGCCCTCGCAGCGCATCAGCTTCATCTCGCCCGCGTCCGTCAGCGTCGTGCCGCACACGCGGCACAGCACCGGGCCGCGCCGCTTGCGCCGGCCGCCACGCTCGGCCGCGCCGCCCGCCGCCGCGCCGGCGCCCCGTGCTCCCGGGGCGGCGGAACCCGGCCGCAGACCGCTCAGGAAGCGGGTGGGCCGCCGGGAGGCCCGGCCGCCGGGGGCCCTGGAGAGCGCCCACGAAAGGGAGATGTGCAGCCGGGCGCGGGTGACCCCCACATAGAGGAGCCTGCGCTCCTCCTCGACCTGCTCGTCGGTCTTGGCGTAGGTGATCGGCATCATGCCCTCGGTCAGGCCGACCAGGAACACGGCGTCCCACTCCAGGCCCTTGGCCGCGTGGAGCGAGGCGAGGGTGACTCCCTGGACGGTCGGGGCGTGCTGGGCCGCGGCGCGCTCGTCCAGCTCGGCGACCAGATCGCCGAGGGTCGCGGTCGGCTTGGCCCGGACGAAGTCCTCGGCGAGGCGCACGAGGGCGGCCAGCGACTCCCAGCGGTCACGCACGGCGCCGGAGCCGGTGGGAGGTTCGGTGGTCCAGCCCTTGGTGGAGAGCACGGCCCGCACCTGCGACGGCAGATCGACGACATCGTCGAGCAGCGAGTCGTTGCCGCCGAAGCGGGCCGCGCCGCGCAGGGCCGCGCCCGCCTCCCGTACCTCCTGGCGCTCGAAGAACCGCTCGGCGCCACGGAGTTGGTAGGGCACCCCGGCGTCGGCGAGCGCCTGCTCGTAGACCTCCGACTGGGCGTTGATCCGGTACAGCACGGCGATCTCGCCGGCCGGGACGCCCGCCGCGACGAGGTCGCGGATACGGCGCGCGGTGCCCTCGGCCTCGGCCGGCTCGTCCGCGTACTCCGTGTAGACGGGCTCGGGGCCGGCGTCGCGCTGCGAGATCAGTTCCAGCCGGTGCTCGGCCGCGCGGCCCCTGGCCTGATTCAGCAGGCCGTTGGCCAGGTGCACCACCTGGGGGGTGGAGCGGTAGTCACGGACCAGCTTCACCATCGTCGCGCTCGGGTGACGCGTGCGGAAGTTCAGCAGATGGTCCGGGGTGGCGCCGGTGAACGAGTAGATCGTCTGGCTGGCGTCGCCGACGACGCAGAGATTCTCCCGGTCGCCCATCCAGAGTTCGAGGAGCCGCTGCTGGAGCGGGCTGACGTCCTGGTACTCGTCCACCACGAAGTGCTGGTACTGGCTGCGGATCTGGTCGGCGATGTCGTGCCGGTCCTGGAGGATGCCGACCGTGAGGAGCAGGACGTCCTCGAAGTCGATCACCGACCTGTCTCGTTTCAGCTGTTCGTACATCGCGTAGATCTGGCCGATCTCCGCCGGGTCGCGCGGGGCGTCGCGGAGGGACTTGGCGACGGCGGCCGGGTAGTCGGCGGGGACGGTCTGGGTGACCTTGGCCCACTCGATCTCGCCGGTGACATCCCTCAACTCGTTGCGGTCGAGCCGGATCCGGCAGCGGGCCGCCGACTCCGCGACCAGCTGGACCTTGCGCTCCAGGAGCCGGGGCAGCTCGCCGCCGACCACCTTGGGCCAGAAGTACTGGAGCTGGCGCAGCGCCGCCGAGTGGAACGTACGCGCCTGGACACCGCCGGAGCCGAGCTGGCGCAGCCGTCCGCGCATCTCCCCCGCCGCCCGGTTGGTGAAGGTGACGGCGAGGACGCTGGCGGGCTGGAGGATCCCGGCCCGCACGCCGTACGCGATCCGGTGGGTGATCGCGCGCGTCTTGCCCGTGCCGGCACCGGCCAGCACGCACACCGGACCGTGCAGCGCCGTCGCGACCTCGCGCTGCTCGGGGTCGAGCCCGTCGAGCACCGCGTCGGCGTCGCGAGGCGGGGCCACGAACTGGCTGCCGTCGGAATCCTGCGGGAAGAGTGAGGAGTGCGTTGCTGCTGTCACCCCGCCATGCTGCCAGGTCCCGTGAGGCTGGTGCTGCACTTGTCCACAGGGGAGTCACGTTGGTCGTACAAGTACGGGAATGGTGACCAGGTCACGTACGTTCACCTGTCAGCGAAGACATTTCGAGCCTGCCAGAGGAGCGCGAGAGACATGCCGGGGACCGTGACGATGTACAGCACCACATGGTGCGGATACTGCCGTCGGCTCAAGGGCCAGATGGACCGCGAAGGCATCGCGTACACCGAGATCAACATCGAGCACGACCCGGATTCGGCGACTTTCGTCGAGAAGGCGAACGGCGGCAATCAGACGGTGCCGACCTTGCTCTTCGCGGACGGTTCGACACTGACGAACCCGTCCCTCGCGCAGGTCAAGCAGAAGGTCGGCGCCTGAGCCCACGGGCCCGGCACGACACCGCAGGAGCCCCCGCCGGTCGGCGGGGGCTCCTGCGTGTTCCGGCCAGTCCCGGTCAGACCCGGTCGGTTCGGTCAGTTGAGCGGCTTCGGCAGCGGCTTTCCGTACCAGAGCTCCGTCAGGCGCGCCGCGATCGAGATCCCCGACGGCGGCAGGACCTCGCCCGACTCGATGGCCACCCGCAGGTCGTCGCGGGAGAACCAACGCGCCTCCTGGATCTCGTCGCCGTCCACGGTGATCTCGTAGGACGTGGCGCGCGCCATGAAGCCCAGCATCAGGCTGGAGGGGAACGGCCAGGGCTGGCTCGCGACGTACTCGACGTCGCCGACCGTGATGCCCGCCTCCTCGAACACCTCGCGTGCCACGGACTGTTCGATCGACTCCCCGGGCTCCACGAAGCCCGCCAGCGTCGAGAACCGTCCCTCCGGCCAGTGCACCTGGCGGCCGAGGAGCGCGCGGTCCTGTTCGTCGGTGACGAGCATGATCACGGCGGGGTCGGTACGGGGGTAGTGCTCGGCGCCGCACGCCGGGCAGCGGCGGATGTGCCCGGCCGCCGCGATCACCGTGCGCTCGCCGCAGCGTGAGCAGAAGCGGTGCAGCCGCTGCCAGTTCTCCAGCGCCACCGCGTGGACCATCAGGCCCGCGTCGCGCGGAGAGAGCAGCAGCCCCGCCTCGCGCAGCCCCGCGGGGCGCGCCGACTGGTCCATGCGGCCCGGCAGCGAGTCCTTCTGGAGGGCGAAGTAGCTGACTCCGTCCTCGTCCGTACCGAGGAAGTAGCGGTGGGTCTCGGTGAGAGGCGCCTCGAAGGACGGGGTCATGACGAGTTCGGTGCGGCCGTCCGGGGTGTCGTCTATCAGCACCTGACCGGCGGAGACGACGAAGACCCGCGTCGTCGGGTGGCTCCAGGCCGCGGCCAGCCACGCCTCGTCGAGGCGATGGTGGGCGGCCCGGTCGATGCCGCTGTGGGAGGCGAGGACGATCGGCCGGTCTGCGGCGGAGTCTCCGTCGCTGGTGGTGGTGCTCACTGGTACTTCCAACTCCCCCGGATGGGATGGGTGTCTGTTCAGCGGAGAGCGGCGGCGAGATCGCTCCAGAGGTAGGCGGTCGTTTCCACGCCCTTCAGCAGAAGGTCGATCTCGACCTTCTCGTCGGGCGCGTGCCAGCCGTCGGACGGTACGGAGATGCCCAGGAACAGGACGGGCGCGCCGAGCACGTCCCGCAGGTCGGCGGCCGGTCCCGAGCCGCCCTCGCGGGTGAAGCGGATCTTCTGGTCGAAGGCGCGGCCCATGGCCCGTGCGACCGACTGGAGCGCGGGATGGTCCAGCGGGGTCAGACAGGGGCGGGTGCCCGCGGCGAAGGTGGTCTTGTGACGGATGCCGGCCGGGATCCTGGTGTCGATCCAGTCACCGACGGCCCGCTCGATCCGGTCCAGGTCCTGGCCCGCGACCAGCCGGAACGAGAGCTTCAGCCGGGCGGACGACGGGATGATCGTCTTGCCGCCGGGGCCCTGGTAGCCACCGCCCATGCCGTTGACCTCGGCGGTGGGGCGGGCCCAGACGCGCTCCAGGGTGGAGTAGCCCGCCTCGCCGAGCGTGCCGTGCGACTTGGCCGTACGCAGCCAGGCGTCCTCGTCGAAGGGCAGCTCGGCGATGAGCGCGCGCTCGGTGTCGGTGAGCGGCGTGACGCCGTCGTAGAAGCCGGGCACGGTGACCCGCTCGTGCTCGTCGTGCAGCGCCGCGACGAGCCGGGCGGCGACGGTGGCCGGGTTCGGTACGGCGCCGCCGAAGGAGCCGGAGTGGATGTCCTGGTCGGGGCCGTACAGCTCGATCTCGCACTCCGCGAGGCCGCGCATCCCGGTGCAGACGGTGGGGGTGTCCTCGGACCACATGCCGGTGTCGGAGACGATCACGACGTCGGCGGCGAGGCGGGCCGCCCGCTGTTCGACGAGCGCGCGGAAGTGCGGCGAGCCGGACTCCTCCTCGCCCTCGACGAGCAGTTTCAGATGCACGGCGGGGGTGGTGCGGCCGGTGGCGGCGAGATGGGCGCGGACGCCGAGTGTGTGGAAGAACACCTGTCCCTTGTCGTCGGCGGCGCCGCGCGCGTACAGCCGGCCGTCCTGGACGACCGGTTCGAAGGGGTCGGTGTGCCAGCCGTCCTCGCGCGCCGCGGGCTGTACGTCGTGGTGGCCGTAGACCAGGACGACCGGGGCCCCGGGGTCGTCGGACGGCCATTCCGCGAAGACGGCGGGGGCGCCGGGGGTGTCCCAGATCTCCGCGACGGGGAAGCCGGTCCCGCGAAGTTTCGCCGCGAGCCAGTCGGCGCTGCGCCGTACGTCCGCGTCGTGGTCGGGCTGCGCCGAGACGGACGGGATGCGCAGCCACTCGGCGAGGTCGTCGAGGAAGGCCGCACGGTGGGACCGGATGTAGTCACGGGTGTGCGTACGGACGGCGCTGTCCGGGGTCTCGCTCATACATCGAGCCTATCCGGCTCCGGGGGTGCTCCCGTCTGCCGTTCGCCGTTCGAGATGTGGTTCTGACGTGTTGTCGCCAAGGTCGGGTGCGGACGTGCGGTCGGTGCGGTCGGTGCCGTCGTCCGGGCCGCTGCCGGTGCCGCCGTCCGTGCCGTACAGGAGGACGCGTTCCAGTTCGGCGCGGCCGGGCAGGCCCTCGGGGCGTACGGACTCGCCGCTCCGTACGTAGAGGAAGGTGGCCGTGACGGCGTCCGGAGGGATGCCGTGCTGCTCGGCCCAGGCCAGGCGGTAGACCGCGAGCTGGAGCGGGTCGGCCGTACGGCCGCGGCTGGTCTTCCAGTCGACGATCTCGTACGAGACGGTGTCCGTCAGTGGGTCGACGTCGCGGTACACCGCGTCGATACGGCCCCGGATCACCCGGCCGGCGAGGGTGAGCTGGAACGGGACCTCGACGCGGTACGGCGTGCGCCGGGCGTACGGGGTGCGGTCGAAAGCCTCCTTGAGGGCCGCCAGATCGCGTTCGTCGGCGATCTCAGGCTCGTCGTCGGCGCCGCCGGGCAGCTCGTCGGGGCCGAGCATCGGGAGCGGCAGCGCGTCGAAGCGCGACTCCACCCAGGCGTGGAACCGGGTGCCCCGGCGGGCTGCGCGCTGCGGCGGGCGGGGCATGGGGCGGGCCAGCTCCTGCGCGAAGCCGTCGGGGTCGGCGGCCAGGCGCAGCAGTTGGGAGGCGGAGAGCGACGGCGGCACGGGCACGTCACGGACGCGTGCGCGGGCGCGCAGCAGCTCGCCGGAGAGCGCGTCGAGGTCGCGGTCCCAGGAGGCGAGCGTGCGGGTCTCCTCGGGAGAGAGGCGTTCGCCGCCTCCGCCTCCTACGGAAGGCGGGGACGCGTCGGCCGGGATACGGGGGGCCGGCAGGTGCTCCGGAGTCTCCTCGTGCCGCGGGTGGTCGCGGCCCGTCTCCCAGGTGTCCCAGTCCGCTAGATCGTCGTGCTCCCAGTCGTCGGGGGCGCCGAGTTCGTCAGGAGCGTCGGGGCCGTCCGGCTCCTCCGGCTCGTCCGGCGGGTCGTCGTAGGCGTCGTACGGCGCCGGGGCACCCTCCTGGACCGCCGGCTCGTCGTACGGCGTCTCCCCCGTCCAGGGCGAGGCCGTCAGCGCGTCGAGGTGCGCCAGGACCGTGTCCGCCGCCGTGCGGCGGCGGGCCAGGGACTCCGGGTCCAGCGGGAGCGGCCACGCCCGCGTCTCGGCCGCCGCGAGCAGCGCGGGGTTCTCCTCGGTCTCCGGCGGCTCGTCGGCCCACACCTCGATCTCGCCGAAGCCCGCCGCGCAGTGGTCGTGCAGGGCGTGCAGGAAGTCGGAAGGGCCGCGGGCGCGCTTCTGGGTCGGGCCCCACCAGTGGCCCGAGCCAAGCAGCAGCGAGCGCGGGCGGGTGAACGTCACGTAGCCGAGGCGCAGTTCCTCCGTGTGCTGGTGCGTACGCATCTCGTCCTTGAACGCCTTGAGGCCCTTGGCGTCCCACCCCGGCACCTCCGGGAGCGTCGGGGCGTCGCCGCGCAGGGCGTGCGGCAGGACCTTCGACTGGGACGTCCAGGCTTCGCGCGCCTTGCTGTTGGGGAACTGCCCGGTGACCAGGCCGGGGACGGCCACGACGTCCCACTCCAGTCCCTTGGACTTGTGCGCGGTGAGGACCTTGACCGTGTTCTCGCCGCCGGGCAGCGCGTTGTCGAGCCCCTTCTCGTACTGCGCCGCCGTCCTGAGGAAGGCGAGGAAGGCGAGGAGCGTGGCGTCCCCGTCGAGGGCGGCGAAGGAGGCGGCCGTGTCGAGGAAGTTGCCCAGGGTCTCGCGCCGGCGCGCGGCCAGGGCGTGGGGCGACGCCGAGAGTTCGACCTCCAGGCCGGTGGTGGCGAGGACCCGGTGCAGGACGTCCATCAGCGGGTCGGCCAGCGAGCGGCGCAGATCGCGCAGTTCGGCCGCGAGCCGGGCGAAACGGACGCGCGCGGCGGCGGAGAACGGCAGACCGTCGTCCTTGCCGCCGGCCGACTCCAGGAATGTGTCGAGCGCGTCGGCGAGCGATATCACCTCGGCGGGGTCGGTGCCCTCGACCGCCGCGGCCAGTCGTTCGTCGGGATCGTCGGCGTCGGCGCCGCTCGCGCGGTGGACGAGCAGGCGGGCGCGGCGGCCGAGGAGGGCCAGATCGCGGGGGCCGATACGCCAGCGCGGGCCGGTGAGCAGCCGTACCAAGGAGGCGTTGGCGCCCGGGTCCTGGAGGACCTCGCACATCGCCACGAGGTCGGCGACCTCCGGAAGGTGAAGCAGCCCGGAGAGGCCGACGACCTCGACGGGCACGTCACGGGCGACGAGCGCGCTCTGGATCTCGGGGAAGTCACCGGCGGTGCGGCACAGTACGGCGATCTCGCCGGGCTCCTTGCCCGTGCGCACCAGATGCGCGATGGAGTCGGCGAGCCAGTCCAGCTCCTCGGCATGGGTACGGAGGAGGGCGCACCGCACGATGCCGTCACGTTCGGCGCCGGGCGCGGGCCGCAGCGCCTCCACGCCCTCGTGCATGGCACGCAGCGGCCCGGCGAGTCCGTTGGCGAGGTCAAGCAGGCGGCCACCGCTGCGGCGGTTCTCGCTGAGTGAGAAGCGGGCGGCCGGGGTGCCGTCGCCGTAGGGGAAGTGGGAGGGGAAGTCGTCCAGGTTGGCGACGGAGGCGCCGCGCCAGCCGTAGATCGCCTGGCAGGGGTCGCCGACGGCCGTCACCGCGTGGCCGGTACCGGCGCCGAAGAGCCCGGACAGGAGGAGGCGTTGGGCGACCGACGTGTCCTGGTACTCGTCCAGCAGCACCACGCGGAACTCGTCGCGCAGGATGCGGCCGACCTCGGGCCTGGTGAGGGCCAGCTGCGCCGAGAGGGCGATCTGGTCGCCGAAGTCGAGCAGATCGCGGGCGCTCTTGGCCTTGCGGTACCGCCCCACCAGATCGAGCAGTTCGCGGCGGGCGGTGGCGGTCTCGGGCACCTTCCGCAGGTCGGCGTTGGTGAGCCGGGCGCCTTCGAGGGTGTGCAGCAGTTCGGTGTCGTACGCGGCGAGTTCGCCGGTCGGGACGAGGTGCTCGGCCAACTCGGCGTCGAGTGCCAGCAGATCGCCCACCAGCGCGGGGAACGATCTGGTCAGGGAGGGATACGGGCCGGGGGCCTCCTTCAGCACCCGCGCGGCGAGCTGGTAGCGGGTGGCGTCGGCCAGCAGCCGGGCCGTCGGCTCAAGCCCTATCCGCAGGCCGTGGTCGGTGAGGAGCTGGCCGGCGAACGCGTGGTAGGTGGAGATGCGGGGCTCGCCCGGCGGGTTGTCCTGGTCGAGCAGATCGGGGTCGGTCACCCCGGCCCGTACGAGCGCCTTGCGGACCCGCTCGGCCAGCTCGCCCGCCGCCTTGTTGGTGAAGGTGAGTCCGAGCACCTGCTCGGGCGCGACCTGGCCGGTGCCCACCAGCCACACCACGCGGGCCGCCATCACCGTCGTCTTGCCCGAGCCCGCCCCGGCGACGATCACCTGCGGTGCGGGCGGTGCGGTGATGCACGCCGTCTGCTCCGGGGTGAACGGGATGCCGAGGAGTTCGTTGAGCTGCGCGGGGTCGGTGATACGTGCGGACACTTCAGAGAGGCTATCGGGGACCACTGACAGGAGGACGCCGGACAGTTCAGACAGATCCGGACGTCACGACCTTCCGGTGTGAGACGTCACCGTCGCCCGGTGTCCGGCGACACGACCGCCCGGTATGAGACGTCACCATTGCCCGGTGTCCGGCGACACGACCGCCCGGTATGAGACGTCACCATTGCCCGGTGTCCGACGTCACGGCTGTCCAGCGTGAGACATCGCCGTCGCCGCACGGCGGGTTGTCGGTGGCCCCCAGGGCCTCAGAAGTCGGCCGGCGGGCTGCTCTCCGACCGCTGGATCTCCCGCAGGTCGACGACCTGGTCGGCCGGCGGGACGGTGGCCTCGACCGGCACGCCGAAGTCCCTGAAGAGGACCGTGCCCGGCGTCTGGCCGCCCTCGCTGACCGCCTTCAGCAGATAGGGCGCTCCCTCGGCCGCCACATAGGTCGTCTGCGTCTTGCCGGCGTCCCGCTTCACCAGCGTCACCGCCTTGCGGCCGTCGACCTCGGAGGCGCTGCCCCTGGCCAGGCCCTTGCCGCCGGCGGTGTCGAGGTTTTCGAGCATCGCGTCCAGGTCGCACGCGCCGCCCAGTGCCAGTGCGGTGGCGCCGGCGCCCGCGGGGATCTTGAGCCACTTGTCTCTGAGCGCCTCGGTCAGGTCGTCGGGGCGGTCGGGGTCGGCGCTCTCGTCCCTCTCGTTCTCCGTGAGGCCGACGGAGCTCCAGAACTGTTCGTCGCCCTTGATGTAGGTGACCTTCTTCACCACGGCGAACTCCGCCTCGCTGTCGTCCCGGCGCAGCCCTCCCGAGCAGGTGCCCCGCTTGTCCAGCGAGAAGTCGACCTTGAGGCGCCGGCCGTCGTCGGTGCCCTCCGCCGTCAGCCGCAGGGACTTGGCGCCCTTGGTCGCCGTCACGGCCTTGCGGGCGATCTGCGGGCCGCTCAGGCCCGCGAACGGATCGGCCGACGTGGCCGCGGTCGACGCCGCGGCCACCTGCTCCGCGGCGGCCGCCGCCTTCTTCTCGGCCGTGCTCTCCGCCACCCGGGCCGCGCCACCGGTGGAACAACTCGCCACACCGGCCACCGTGATCGCGCCCACCAGCGCCGGCATCAGGAACTTCCGCTTGATCGCGGTCATCTGCTGTCTCCTCGCACATCTGGCACGTCTCGTACTCCGTGCCTCCGTGCCGTTCCCTTTCCGACGGTGCGAGGAGTCGCGAAGGGTGCATGTGCACGAGGGGATTCATCCGGGAGAGGCACTCACTCCACGATCTGCTGCCCCTCCGGCCGCGCGCTGCACGACGCGCGGAAGGAACAGTGCGCGCAGTGCTGGCCGGCGCTCGGCGTGAAGCGTTCGTCCAGTACGCGCCCGGCCGCCGTCGCGAGCAGATCGCCGACCCACTCCCCCGCGAGCGGCTCCTGCGCCTGGATCTTGGGCAGGTCCTCGCCGCCCTCCTTCTTGGCCGCCGCCTGCCTGAGCTGTACGAGTTCGGCGCCCCCGGCCTCCGGCCGCCGCCCGTCGAAGACCTCGTCCACCGCGCCCTCCCCCACCGCGAGCTGGTAGACGGCGAGCTGCGGGTGGTGGGCGACCTCCTCTTTGGTAGGAGCCGCTTTGCCGGTCTTGAAGTCGACGACGTAGGCGCGTCCTTGGGCGTCCTGTTCCACCCGGTCCATGGAGCCGCGGATCCGTACCTCGTAGGCGCCCGCCTCCAGGGTGACGTCGAAGGCGTGCTCAGTGGCCGCCGGTGTGCGGCCGGCGCGGTCCATCACATGCCAGCGCAGGAAGCGCTCCAGCGCCACGCGCGCGTGGCTCTTCTCCTGCTGGGACTTCCAGGGCGCGTCGAAGGCGAGCGCGTCCCAGACCGAGTCGAGGCGCTCCATGAGGACGGCGAGGTCGGCGGGGGTACGGCCGGAGGCCACCTCGTCGGCCAGGACATGGACGACGTTGCCGAAACCCTGCGCGGCGGTGGACAGTTCGTCCGCCTTGACCTCGCGCCCGAGGAACCACTGGAGCGCGCAGGTGTTGGCGAGCTGGTCCAGCGCGCTGCCGGACAGGGCGACAGGCTGGTCCCTGTCGCGCAGGGGGACGGCGCTGTGCGTCGGCTCGTACAGGCCCCACCAGCGGTGCGGGTGGGCGGCGGGGACGAGCGGCTGGCCCTCCTCGTCGCTGAGCGCGGCGAGCCGGGCGAGCCGTCGGGCCGCCGCGTCGCGCAGCACGGGTGTCGCCTGCGGGTCCACGGTCGTGGCGCGCAGCTCGGCCACGAGCGCGGCGACGGCGAGCGGGCGGCGCGGCCGGCCGGTGACGTCCTTGGGGTCGACGCCCAGTTCGGTGAGGAAGCGGGACGGCTGGTCGCCGTCGTCGGCGGGGGCCTTGACCGCCGTGACGACGAGCCGTTCGCGGGCGCGGGTGGCCGCCACGTAGAAGAGGCGTCGCTCCTCTGTAAGGAGGGCGCCGGGAGTGAGGGGCTCCGCCAGACCGTCACGGCCGATCCTGTCCGCCTCCAGAAGAGAGCCACGACGCCGCAGGTCGGGCCAGAGCCCCTCTTGGACGCCCGCGACGACGACGAGTCGCCACTCCAGGCCCTTGGAGCGGTGCGCGGTCATCAGACGGACGGCGTCGGGCCGTACGGATCTGCCGCTGAGCGTGTCGGCGGCGATGTCCTGCGCGTCGATCTCCTCAAGGAAGTTGAGGGCGCCGCGCCCGCCGGTGCGTTCCTCGGCCCGTGCCGCGGCGTCGAACAGGGCGCACACGGCGTCCAGGTCCCGGTCGGCGTTACGGCCCGCGGCGCCGCCGCGCAGGGCCGACCGCTCCAGCCGGGCCGGCCAGGGAGTGCCGTCCCACAGCTCCCACAGCGCCTCGTCGGCGGTGCCGCCGCCCGCCAGCAGGTCACGCGCCTTGGCGAGCAGCGCGCCCAGCCGCTGCGCGCCGCGCGCGTGGGCGGGGTCGTGCGTGACGAGCCGCTGCGGTTCGGCGAGGGCGCGGGCCAGGAGTACGTCGGAGGGCGGCGGTACGCGGTTCCCGGCGGCCCGCTCCTCGTCGCGCAGCGCCCGGCCGAGGCGGCGGAGGTCGGCGGCGTCCATGCCGCCGAGGGGCGAGGTGAGCAGCGTGATCGCGGTCTCGACGTCGAGCCAGTCGCCCTCGACCACACCGCCGGGGCCGGGGCCGGTGGTGGTGTCGGCGTCGGCATCGGCGTCGGCGTCATCCGAGCCCACCTCGGCCTCCACACCGTCCGTCCCCGTCGCCTCCCCTCCTGCCTCCTCCCCCTCCCCCCGCACCGACCGGACCGCCGCCGTCGCGACCGCGCGCAGCGCCGTCAGCAGCGGCGACACCGCCGGTTCATGACGCAGCGGCACATCGTCGCCGTCGATCTCCAGAGGGACGCCCGCCGAGGTGAGGGCCCGCCGCACGGCCGGGATGGTCCGGCCGCCGGCCCGTACCAGCACCGCCATCTCGCTCCAGGGCACGCCCTCTTCAAGATGCGCGCGCCGCAGGATGTCGGCGACGTTCTCCAGCTCGGTCGAGGGGGTCGGGTAGGTGTACGTCTCGATCCGGCCGCCCTCGCGGACCGCCGCCAGCTCGCGGTGGGCCCGTACCTTCTCGGCCGGCAGCCGGTTGAGCGGCATCCGGCGGGTGAGCAGCCGGGTCGCGGCGAGCAGCCCCGCGCCGGAGCGCCGGGAGGTCGTCAGCACCTCCACCGGGGCGGGGCGCCCGTCCGCGCGTGGGAAGGCGTCCGGGAAGTCGAGGATGCCGTTCACGTCGGCGCCCCGGAACGCGTAGATCGACTGGTCCGGGTCGCCGAACGCCACCAGTGTGCGGCCGTTCCCGGCGAGCGCCCTGAGCAGTCTGACCTGCGCGGGGTCGGTGTCCTGGTACTCGTCGACGAACACCGCGTCGTACCGGTCGGCCAGCCACTTCGCGACCTCGGGCCGTTCGGCGAGCAGCACGGCCCGATGGACCAGCTCGGCGTAGTCGAGGACGCCCTGCATGTCCAGGACGTCGAGATATTCGGCGAGGAAGGACGCTGCGGCCGTCCAGTCGGGTCGGCCCGTACGCCGTGCGAAGACGGCCAGGGAGTGCGGACCGAGCCCCAGTTCGCGGCTGCGGGCGAGCACCGCGCGTACCTCGTCGGCGAAGCCGCGCGTGGTGAGGCAGGCCCGCAGCTCGTCGGGCCAGCGGATGTGCGCCAGCCCCTCGCGCTCCAGGTCGAGCTGGCCGGCGAGCAGTTCCCGTACGGCGACGTCCTGTTCCGGTCCCGAGAGCAGCCTCAGCGGTTCGGTGAAGAGGTCGGCCTCCTGGTGGGCACGGATCAGCGCGTAACAGAATGAGTGGAATGTGGTCGCCTGCGGCCCCTGCGCGCCGCCCAGCCTGACCGCCGTCCGGTCGCGCAGTTCGACCGCCGCCTTGCGGCTGAAGGTGAGGACGAGCATCCGTTCCGGATCGGCGCCCCGCGCGACCCGCGCGGCGACGCTCTCGACCAGCGTGGTCGTCTTCCCCGTGCCCGGACCCGCGAGGACGAGCAGTGGCCCGCGGTCATGGTCAACCACCGGGCGCTGCGCTGCGTCCAGCACAGGGGGCTCCACCGCGACCGGCGCCGTGCGCAGCAGTCGGTACGCACCGGAGGTCCGCTGCCGTACCCGACGGTGCGGGGTACGCCCGGTGAAAGAGGAGGAGCTCACGTGGATCGCCGGTCCTGGAGGGGATGCTGGTGGTGACGGGGGTTTCTGAGGTGTGTGGGTCGCGAGCTGACGAGGCTACGCCGAGGTGCGGCTCGGAAGCGTGGAGTCCGCCTGTTGATCCGACGGCCTTCGCGGGCGGGGCGGACGGTGCGGCGGACCCGGTTGACCCGTTGATCGCGGGGTCCGGTCATCCGTACGGTCCTCAGCAGACCCGCCGGACCTCCCGCGGCGCAGTGGAATGTCAGAAACTGTCAGATGTGAGCAGCATCGCCCATATCAGTGTCGGTTTCCGACGACCCGATGCCGGTCTCCGACGACCCGGTGTCAGGTTCCGACGATCCGGTGCCGGTTTCCGGTGGCCGGCCGTCCCATCGCGCCCGTTTCATATCGAGGCGCGGCAGATGGCCTTCGGCGCCGCGCGACGCCTCCCGCAGCGGGGTCGCCTCCTCCCGGTAGCGGGCCAGGGCCTCCAGCTCATGACCGGCCAGCAGCACACCGTCCGAGCGGACCACACGCCACCAGGGCACGGCCCCGCCGTACAGCGCCATCGCCCGGCCGACCTGACGCGGACCGCCCTCGCCCAGCCATTCGGCCACATCGCCGTAGGCCATGACCCGGCCGGGCGGGATCAGATCGGCCACGTCGAGCACCCGCTCCGCGTACTCGGGCAGATCTCCGGACACCTCGTCGGGCTCGTCGCTCCTCATCCGTCCCATCCTGCCGCACACCACCGACAGTCCGCCCGCCCACCGGTCCCGGCCCGACGACCCCGACGAGGTGTCCGACGACCTGCCGGACAGCCTGTCCGACGAGCTGCCCGCACGTCCCGGCACAGCCGACGCGGTGTTCCTCAATGCACCCTGATACCCCCCTCTGTCACCCTGGCGTGCCACCATCATGCGGGCGGTGACTGGTGATACGAGATCAAGAAGACACGGATTCGACGAAGGAGCAGGGCGTGCAGCCTCCGACGGTGGCGGGCACCCCTGACGCCGAGCCGCGCCCGGAATCAGGCCCCGACGCCGGTGCGGAGAGCGGCACCGACGGCACCACGGAAGGCAAGAAGAAGGCCGAGGCAGGGGCCGAGACCGGCCAGGAGAGCGGCGCCGCCCCCGACCCCGCCGAGGTGATCCGCCGCGACGCCCCTCCCGGCAGCCACGCCGACCCGCTCTCCGGGGACGAGCCGCTGCTCGCCGCCCGCGTGCACCGCCCGTCCGACCTGCTGCGGCTGCTCATCGGCGTCCTCGCCATCGCCGTCGTCATCGGTCTCTCCGCCTTCGCCCACGGCACCACGTCCGGTCTCGAACAGGACATCAGCAAGGGCACCGGCCAGGCCCCCGACCTGCTCGTCAAGGTCGCCGGTCTGATCTCCAGCATCGCCGTGCTGCTCGTCCCGGTCGCCTTCGCGATCGAGCGGCTGATCAAACGCGACGGCCTGCGCATCGCGGACGGCGTACTCGCCGCCGTCCTCGCGCACGGCGTCACGCTCGCCACCGATCTGTGGGTCGCCCGCGCGGCGCCCGGATCCATCCAGGACGCGCTCACCCGCGCACAGCCGGGCGAAGGGCTCACCGACCCCGTCCACGGCTATCTCGCGCCCGTCATCGCCTATATGACCGCCGTGGGCATGGCCCGCAGACCCCGCTGGCGCGTCGTGCTGTGGGTGGTGCTGCTGCTCGACGCGTTCGCGATGCTGGTCGCCGGCTACACCACACCGTTCTCGATCATTCTCACCGTGCTGATCGGCTGGACCGTCGCGTACGGCACGCTCTACACGGTCGGCTCGCCGAACGTACGGCCCACCGGCCAGACCCTGATGGCGGGTCTTCGCCATGTGGGTTTCCGCCCCGTCAGCGCGATGCGCGCCGAGCCCGACGAGAGCAGCGACTCGGCCGAGCAGGGCGAACGGGGCCGCCGCTATCTGGTGACCCTCGACGACGGCCCACCGCTCGACGTCACCGTCGTCGACCGGGAACAGCAGGCGCAGGGCTTCTTCTACCGGGTCTGGCGCCGCCTCACCCTGCGCTCGATCAGCACCCGCCGCTCGATCCCCTCCCTGCGCCAGGCGCTGGAGCAGGAAGCGCTCCTCGCGTACGCCGCCATCGCCGCCGGCGCCAACGCCCCCAAGCTGATCGCCACCTCCGAACTCGGCCCCGACGCCGTCATCCTGGTGTACGAGCACATGGGCGGCCGCTCCCTGGACTCGCTGCCGGACGACGAGATCACCGACGAGCTGGTGCGTGGCGCCTGGCGACAGGTCAAGGCGCTCCAGTCGCGCCGGATCGCCCATCGCAGACTCACCGGCGACGCGCTGCTGGTCGACTCGGACGGCAATGTGATCGTCACGGATCTGCGCGGCGGTGAGATCGCGGCGGGCGACGTGGTGCTGCGGATGGACACCGCGCAGCTCCTCACCACGGTCGGGCTGCGGATCGGCGCCGAACGGGCGGTGGCCGCGGCCGTGGACGTCCTCGGCCCCGACGCCGTCGCCGACTGCCTGCCGCTGCTGCAGCCGATCGCGCTCAGCCGTTCCACCCGCACGACACTGCGCAGGCTCGCCCGTGAGCGGTCCCAGCGTGAGCGCGACGCGGTGCTCCAGGCGTCCGAGGCGGCCAAGCACGCCCGTACGGCGGAGGTGGCGGCAGCGACCACCGACGCGGACCGCAAGGAGGCCCGCAAGTCCCTGCGCGCGGTGAAGCAGGCCGAGAAGAAGGCCATGGACGACGCGCTCGACGAGGTGCGCGAGGAGGATCTGCTCTCCCAGATCCGCGGGCAGGTGCTGCTGATCAGACCGCAGGCGCCGGTCGAACCGGTCCGTCTGGAGCGCATCAGACCCCGCACACTCGTCAGCTTCATCGCCGGCGCGATCGCCGCGTACTTCCTGCTCACGCAGCTCGCCGGGATCGACTTCGGCAACGTCTTCGCCAACACGCACTGGGGCTGGGTGGCCGCCGCCGTCCTGTTCTCGGCGCTCAGCTACGTGGCCGCCGCGATGAGCCTGCTCGGCTTCGTCCCGGAGCGGGTGGGCTTCCTGCGTACGGTCGTCGCGCAGGTCGCCGGGTCGTTCGTCAAGCTCGTCGCCCCGGCGGCGGTCGGCGGGGTGGCGCTCAACACCCGCTTCCTGCAACGCGCGGGCGTGCGCCCGGGGCTCGCCGTGGCCAGCGTCGGCGCCTCGCAGCTGTTCGGGCTCGGCGCGCACATCCTGCTGCTGCTCGCCTTCGGCTATCTCACCGGTACGGAGAAGACGACCTCCCTCACCCCGTCGAGGACGGTGATCGCGGGGCTGCTGACCGTCGCCGTGCTGGTGCTGGTCGTCACCGCGATCCCGTTCCTCCGGAAGTTCGTGGTGACACGGCTGCGTTCGCTGTTCGCGGGTGTGGTGCCGCGCATGCTCGACGTGCTCCAGCGGCCCATGAAGCTCCTCACCGGTATCGGCGGGATGCTGCTGCTGACCGGTCTGTTCGTGATGTGTCTGGACGCGTCGATCCGGGCCTTCGACGATGGGCATCAGCAGCTCAGCTACGCGAGCATCGCCGTCGTGTTCCTCGCGGGCAACGCGCTGGGGTCGGCCGCGCCGACGCCTGGCGGTGTGGGCGCCGTCGAGGGCGCGCTGACGATCGGTCTGATCGCGACGGGGGTTCCGAAGGAGGTCGCGGCCCCGGCGGTGTTGTTGTACCGGATGATGACCCTGTGGCTGCCGGTGCTGCCCGGGTGGATCTGCTTCAACCACCTCACCCGCAAGGGAGCCCTTTGACGGGTCTCCCCGAGCCCTGTCACCACCCGGCTGGCCCCCGGGCCGCGCGTCGCTCCCCGGCACGACGCACCATGGGGAGATGCCGATGCCCTCCTTCTCCGCGTCCACCGCACCCGCCGGGCGGCGCCGCCCGGCGCTGGTCGCCGTCACCGCCGTCACCGCCGTCACCCTGCTGGCCGCCGGATGCTCCGGCTCCGACTCGGACAGCGCCGGCCAGGGCGGGCGGACCAGCCAGCACGATCAGGACGGCCAGGACGGCCAGAACAAGACCGACACGACCGCCGCGCCCCAGAATCTGACGTCCCAGAAGCTGGACTGGAAGGCGTGCCCGACCCCGTCGGCGGCCGAGGGCGGCGGTACGGCTCCGTCGCCGCTGCCCGGCGGCACCAAGTGGGAGTGCGCCTCCATGGCCGCCCCGCTCGACTACGCCAAGCCCAAGGGCGACACCATCGAGCTGGCCCTCATCCGGGCGAAGACGAGCGACCCGGGCAAGCGCATCGGCTCGCTCGTCTTCAACTTCGGCGGGCCCGGCGGCTCCGGTGTGACCGGGCTGCCCTCCTTCGGCAAGGACTACGAGAAGCTGCGTACCCGCTACGACCTCGTCAGCTTCGACCCGCGCGGCGTCGGCCGCAGCGACCCCGTCGAGTGCAAGGACGACAAGCAGCTCGACGCGTACTACGCGAAGGACATGACCCCGGACGACAGCGCCGAGGAGAAGTCGTACGTCGACGGCCTCAAGTGGTACGCGGGCGGCTGCGAGCAGAAGTCCGGCAAGGCACTCCCGCACGTCGGCACCGTCAACGCCGCACGTGACATGGAGCTGATGCGCCAGGTCCTCGGCGACGACAAGCTCAACTACTTCGGCATCTCGTACGGCACCGAGCTGGGCGGCGTCTACGCCCATCTGTATCCGAAGTCCGTCGGCCGCACCGTCTTCGACGCCGTCGTGGACCCGAGCGAGAGCTCCGAACAGGGCTCGCTCGGCCAGGCCGAGGGCTTCCAGCTCGCCCTCACCAACTTCGCGAAGGACTGTGTGAGCCGCGGCGACGCGTGCCAACTGCCGGGCAGCACACCCCAGGAGATCGAGGACTTCGTCGTCGGTCTGCTCGACCGGCTCGACAAGAAGCCGATCGCCGGTCTCGGCGACCGGAAGCTCACCGAGACCCAGGCCACCAACGGCATTGCCCAGGCGCTCTATTCGAAGGAGTACTGGCCGCTGCTGGAACAGGGGCTGGACGAGGCCGACGGCGGCAGCGGCGCGCTGCTGCTCGTCCTGTCGGACGCGATGAACGGCCGCAACGAGAAGGGCCAGTACAGCAACATCCAGGCGGCCAACGCGGCGGTCAACTGCGTGGACTCCAAGCAGCGCTACACGCTCGCGCAGACGAAGGCGAAACTCCCCGAATTCCGCGAGGTGTCGCCGGTCTTCGGCGACTTCCTCGGCTGGGGCCTGCTGGGCTGCTCCGAGTGGCCGGTGCCGGGCGAGTGGGACAAGCCCGACGTCAGCGCGCCGGGCGCGGCCCCGATCCTGGTCATCGGCAACACCGGCGACCCGGCCACGCCGTTCGAGGGCGCGCAGGCGATGGCGAAGGCGCTCGGCAAGGGCGTCGGCGTCCAGCTCACGTACGAGGGCCAGGGGCACGGCGCGTACAACGCCGGCAGCGCGTGCGTGCAGAAGGCCGTGGACGGTTATCTGCTCGACGGCAAGGTGCCGAAGGCCGGGACGGTCTGCAAGTGACGCACTGAGCGACCTACGCGACCTACGTAGGAGGCCGGCCCACGCAGCTCGTGGACCGGCCTCCTACGTATGTGTGTCACTGATCGCTCAGTAGATCGGCTTCTCCGGCTCGATCTGGTTGACCCAGCCGACCACTCCGCCGCCGACGTGCACGGCGTCGGCGAAACCGGCCGACTTCAGCACCGCGAGCACTTCCGCACTGCGGACACCCGTCTTGCAGTTCAAGACGATCTTCTTGTCCTGCGGCAGATCCTGGAGCGCGTTCCCCATCAGGAACTCGTTCTTCGGGATCAGCTTGGCACCCGGGATGGAGACGATCTCGAACTCGTTCGGCTCCCGCACATCGATGAGCTCGATGTTCTCGCCGTCGTCGAGCCACTCCTTGAGCTGCTTCGGAGTGATCGTCGAACCGGCGGCCGCCACCTGCGCCTCCTCGGACACGACGCCGCAGAAGGCTTCGTAGTCGATGAGTTCGGTGACGGTCGGGTTCTCGCCGCAGACCGCGCAGTCGGGGTCCTTGCGGACCTTGACCTGGCGGTACTGCATCTCCAGCGCGTCGTAGATCATCAGGCGGCCGAGCAGCGGCTCACCGATGCCCGCGAGGAGCTTGATCGCCTCGTTGACCTGGATGGATCCGATCGACGCGCACAGCACGCCGAGGACACCGCCCTCGGCGCAGCTCGGCACCATGCCGGGGGGCGGCGGCTCCGGGTAGAGGCAGCGGTAGCAGGGTCCGTGCTCGGACCAGAAGACGCTCGCCTGACCGTCGAAGCGGTAGATCGAGCCCCATACGTACGGCTTGCCCAGCAGCACACACGCGTCGTTGACCAGATAGCGGGTGGCGAAGTTGTCCGTGCCGTCCACGATCAGGTCGTACTGGGCGAAGATCTCCATCACGTTCTCGGACTCGAGCCGCTCCTCGTGAAGGACGACCTCCACGAGCGGGTTGATGCCGAGGACGGAATCACGTGCGGAAGCGGCCTTCGAGCGGCCGATGTCCGCCTGGCTGTGGATGATCTGCCGCTGGAGGTTCGACTCGTCGACCTCGTCGAACTCCACGATGCCGAGCGTGCCGACACCGGCTGCGGCCAGATACATCAGCGCGGGCGAGCCGAGCCCGCCGGCGCCGACGACGAGCACCTTCGCGTTCTTCAGCCGCTTCTGCCCGTCCATCCCGACGTCCGGGATGATCAGGTGACGGGAGTACCTGCGGACCTCGTCGACGGTGAGCTCGGCAGCGGGCTCTACCAGGGGTGGCAGCGACACAGGGACCTCAACAGGGGATTGGTCGATTGGTCAGTACGTTTGTTCCTCCGGTAACACTGCCACGCGCCTTCTCATTCCGAGACACCCGGTCCGATCTGCGAGACGATTTCGTCCCAGTAGCCGGGCAGCGCCGCGAATGGGCTGTTCTGCCCGATCCGGTCGTCGTGATCGCTCCGGTCGGTGAAGAAGATCGTGCCCGCGCCCTGCCAGCGCGCGATCCGCATCGCCTCGTCCAGATGGCTGCGGGGCACCCCGTGGACGAGATGCACGAAGCGTTCGGGAGGATGGTCGGCCGTCCACTCGGCCACCTGTGACCAGCGGTAGTCGGTCCACGGGCCGCGGAAGGTGACCAACTGGTCGGCGATCTCGGCGTATCCGGGGTACGGATGCGTCCCGTGGCCGAGGACCAGATGCCCGCCGGGGGAGATCGTGTCGAGCGTCGCCGCCGTGAGCCTGACGTCGGGGAGGTACGCGGCCTCCGCCGGACACCGGTCCAGATAGAAGCCGTCGACGCGGTACCAGTCGTGGAAGTCGTGCGCCTCGGAGACGATCTCGCCGAAGCTCCGGGCGCCGTACGCGAGATCGAGATGCCCGAGCACCCGTACGCCCGCGTTCCTGAGCCGGCCGGCCGCCTCCAGACAGTGCGGGTCGGGCCTGCTGCCCGGCCCGTCGGCGACGTTGAGCACCGCCCAGTGCAACGGCGTTCCGGGGCGCGTCAGTTCGGCCCACTCGACCGGGGCGAGCAGCGGATGCGCGTATCCGGGGATGCCGAAGCCGAGCCCGGTGGCGCCGGTGGCCGGCAGGCTGTCCCCGGTCCTCGTCAGATGCGACATGCCGCCTCCATCCAGATGTCGGCGAGCGACTCCTCCAGGTTGATCCGGGGCCGCCAGCCGAGCCGGTCGCGCGCGGTGCGGACGTCGGCCTGCTGCCAGCCGCCGCAGCCGTCGGGGTACGGGAACGGGCCGCTGCCCAGCTGCTCCGACGGATGCTCGCCGCGCTGCGGGCCGAGGGTGGCGTGGCTGTGCCCGTGGACGGGGCGCTGGGGGCCGGTGGGCGCGTCCAGCTCGTGCAGGGCGCCGCCGTAGCCGGCGACCCTCGCGAGGATGGCCGCGGCGTCCCTGAGCCGGACCGCGCGCCCCGTACCGATGTTGACGACGCCCTGGGCGGCGGAGAGCGAGGCGGCGTGCACGGCGCGGGCCACGTCGCGTACGTCGACGAAGTCGCGCTGTACGCCGAGGCCGCTGAGCTTCAGCTCGCCGTCGCCGGACTGCATGGCGCGGCGCATCGCCTCGGCGAGCCGGCCGAGCGGGGAGCCCGCGGGCGTGCCGGGTCCGACGGGCGAGAAGACCCGCAGCACGACGGCGTCGAGCCCCGCGCCGAGCACCAGTTCGCTGGCGGCCAGCTTGCTCACGCCGTACGGCCCGCCGGGCCGGGGCACCGCGTCCTCGGCGGTGGACGAGCCGGGCTGGGAGGGCCCGTACTCGGACGAGCAGCCGAGCTGGACGAGGCGGGCGCCGCAGCCGCTGCGGCGCAGGGCCTCGCAGACGGTCGCGACGGCGACGGTGTTGTGCCGGGTCAGGTCGCGGGCGCCGCCCCGGGTGGCGCCGGCGCAGTTGATGACGACCCCGGGGTGGACGGCGTCCAGGAAGCGGGTGAGTGCTCCGGGACTGCCGCCGGCGAGGTCGAACCGTACGTCGGCGTCGTCGCCGCGGCCGAGTGCGGTCAGATGCACGGCCGGGTCGGCGAGCAGCCGGTCGGCGACGAAGCGCCCGAGGAAACCGTTGGCACCGAGCAGCAGGACCCTCATCGCGCTGCCCCTTGGTTCCGACGCGCCGGTGCTGGGGGTTGAGGGGTCATGTTCTGTCGTCTCCTTAGAGGGTGTTGCGGTGTGCTTCGGGTTACGCCCGCGGCGTCGGCTCCGCGGGAGGTCTGTGGGTCCGGACGGGCGGCCCGGACGGGGGCGTGCGCCGGAGGCCGCCGGTCCACCGGTCAGGTGTGGGCCGAGGCCCGGGACAGGGAGACCGCGGCGTGGATCAGGAGCCCGAGCGCGGCGGCGCCGCAGGCGACGGCCGGTACGGCGCCGGCTCCCCCCGCGTCGACCAGGGCCCGGACGGGGGCGGAGACGGTCTCGAAGCCGGGGACACGGCCCACCGTGGCGAGGACGAGGGCCGACGCCTCGACGGCGCAGGCGGTGACGAGGCCGGTCGCCGCCGCCCTCGGGAAGCCGTGGACGGTGAGCAGTCGGGCGAGGAACAGCAGACAGCCGAGGGCCACGGTCGCGACGGGGTGACCGGCGCCCGTGCCTCCTCCGCCGCCGAGGAGGAGTTCGGCGCCGACGGCCAGGGTCGTCAGCGCGACGGCGTACAGGACGACCAGGCCGAGGAGCACCGGCCGGGTCCGGGAGGCGAATTCGGCCAGTCCACGGCTGTCGGTGAGCCTGCGCCGGGCCTGGACGGACAGCAGATGGGCGCACCAGGCGGCGGGAGCCACGGCGAACGCCAGGGCCACGAGCGCGGCCTCGGCCGGGGCCGCCGTCCCGTGCGGCCCGCCGCCGGTCCCGGCGTGCAGCAGCCCGTCGCCGTACAGCACATAGGCCAGCAGCCAGCACACCCACAGTCGTGAGACGCGCGCCGTGTGGCCCTCGACGCGCAGCGGGCCGCGCCGGAGGGCGACGGTGAGCGCGACGGCCCCCGCCGCGCCTGCCGCGAGCCGGATGACCGCACCGGCGCCGTCGGCCCCGCCGGCGTACTCCAGAGCGACGAGGGCGACGGCGCACACGGCGCCCGGGAGCAGGGTGCGGAGCGCCCATCCGGCACGCGGACCGTTGGCACGCGCCGGATGCGGCGTGGTCGCGCCGGTGGTGTCCGTGCCGCTGTCGGCGGCGCGCGGCACGCGGGCGTACAGCTCCTCCGCGAGCGAGAAGACGTTGCGGTGCCGGAAGCGCGCGGCGGCGCGGTCGGTGACGCCGTGCGCCTCCAGACCTGCGGCGATCTCCAGCGGGTCGACGGCGCGTTCGCACAGTTCGCGATGGCTGTGCATCAGCGTCTTGACGGGGTCGGCCGGGCCCGCGCGCCGCGCGAGTCTCGTCGTCCCCATGGGGGTGGTGTCCGCGTCAGACATCTCTCTCCCCCAGGGTCTGCCCGGCGCCCACGCCGACCGCCTCCGTAGGACGCGGCGCCCGTGGCACCGCCGGTAAGGACATGGCCAGGGGTACGGGTACGGGACGGGGCATGGACACGGGAGGCACCATCGGTACCGGCGCCGGCATCGGTACGGTTCTCGCCTGTCCGGCGGTCCAGTGACCCGGTACGTACGCCTCCGCCGGGTTGGCGAAGGGCAGCGGCTCGCCGTGCGCGTCCACGGTCTCGGCCGGGCGCCGGACCGGGGCGTGCGAGATCAGCTCCAGATAGATGTCGCGGAACGCCGCCAGGTTCTGCTCGACGGTGAAGAGTTCGAGGGCGCGGGCCCGCGCGGCGGCGCCCAGCCGTTCGCGCCGCTCCGGGTCGCGCAACAGCGCGACACAGGCGTCGGCGAGCGCCCGCGGATTGCGCGGGGGCACCACGAGCCCCGTACCACCGATGACTTCGACGACCGCGCCGACATCGGTGGAGACCGTCGCGCGCCCGCAGAACATCGCCTCGACCAGACTGACCGGGAAGCCCTCGACGATGCTGGACAGGACGATCACGCCGCCCGCCGCGTACGCGTCCACCAGCTCCGGCGCGCCGGGCCCGCCGACCTCCTCGAAGGAGACGCAGTTGTCGCCCACGGCGTGCGCGTCGGCCGCCTCGTCGGGGAACAACTGCGCGGCCAGCGCCCGGCAGTGGGCGAGATACGCCGTCGCCTCCGCGCCCTGCGCGGCGGCGCCGATGATCCGCAGCCGCGCCCCGGGCTCCTCCTTACGGATGTCGGCGAAGGCGTGCAGCAGGGAGATGAGGTCCTTGGCGGGCTCGATCCGGCCGACCCAGACAAGGGTGTTCGGATCGCCGCCGTCACCCTCGTCACGGCTCCCGATACGGGCCCCGGTACGGCCTTCGTTGCGCTCGCCCAGCGCCGAGAAGCGCTCCGTCTCCATTCCCGGGTAGACGGTGCGCAGTTTCGCGCGGTCCGCGCCGCAGCGCTCCTGCCAGCGTCTGGCGTGGGTGTTGCCGGGGGTGATGACGGTGGCCTGCCGGTAGACCTCGGCGGCGAGCCGGCCCTGGAAGGCCGCGAGCAGGGCGCGCACCGGCGCGCGCAGGGGCGCGTCACCGTCGGGTCCGGCGGCCAGGTAGTGGGCGCGGAGCTGGACGCCGTACTCGGTGACCAGCAACGGCGCGCCGAAGAAGCGTTTGGCCAGCAGTCCGGGCAGTGCGGCGGATCCGCCGGTCGTCGCGTGGCACAGATCGACGGCGCCGAGACCGTCTTCGTCGTACCAGTCGAGGGAGAGCGGGCGCAGCGCGCGCTCCAACTGGTCGGCGAAGACGAGGTAGTCGGAGACGGTGGCACCGCGCACGCTCCGGCGTGCGCCGGGGACGTGGCAGGCGGATTCGAGGATCCGTACGGCGGTCTCCGACCGGAGGGCCGTGGACAGACCGCCGTGGTCGCGCGCCAGTTCGGCGAGCCCGTACAGCCCTTCGGCGAAGGCGCTCAGGCCGCTCACGCCGCGCGCGCCGTCGCCGCCCGTCCCCTCGGCGGCACTCTCGTCCGGGGCGCAGACGGCGGCGATCAGATCTCCGAAGTGCCCCACGAAGCGCCGTCGTTCGCGCCGTCCGTACGCCCTCCCGTCGCCCTCCGCCGACCAGAGGGACGCGGTGCGCACCCGCTGTACGGAGGGCGGCAGCTGGATCCAGCCGTTGCCCTCCTGGTGGGCGCTGCGGCTGAGCGCGTAGATGTCGAACTCGTGCTGTGCGAGCCCGCGTACGAGCCGGTCGCACCACAGCCTGGACTCACCCGTCGCATACGGGTAGCCACCGTCCGTGAGTAGTCCGATCCGCACGAGCACACCCCTGATCTCCCTTGTGGGAAGCCGCCGTTGGATCGGCGACTCGCAGCGGGACGACCGTAAGCGGACATGACGGTGGAACGGCGGACGGTTGTCCGTCGCACCACCAGAAGGGGTGAATGCACGTAACTTTCCCACCGCGGTAGCGTTCCGTCGCGGTAAGGGATTATCCGGTCACGCTGCGTCAAGCTGCGGCCGATGCCTCAACTGCCGGGGAATGCCCAGGGGTTGGGCTTGCACTTGACGCCGTCGAGATCGAGCGTCTTGGTCTGCTGCTGCATCACGGGGGCGAGCGAGCCAGGGGTCTGGCAGCTCACGTGCCCGTAGCCGAGCCGGTGCCCGATCTCGTGGTTGATCAGCATCTGCCGGTAGGTGAGCATCGCCTTGGAGCCGTAGGTCTCGGCCCCCCGCGCCCAGCGGAACGCGTTGATCATGACGCGGTCGGTCGCCGCGGAGTCGCAGGACACGTTGTCGACGGTGGTGTCCAGGCCCGACTTCGCGCACCACTCGGCCGTGGTCCCGGGACTCGCCAGGGTGATCACGAAGTTGGGCGAGCCACCGGCGATCCGCTCGAAGGTCATGGCCCCGTTGTGGGCCCAACTCCGGTTGTCGTTCAGGGTTTTCTGTACGGCGTCGGCGAACAGCTTCTGGTCGAGACCGAGGCCCTTCTCGATGTCGATCCGGTAGCGGACCTTCTCGCCCCTGCCGGGCGCCTTGGCCACCCCGGGGACCGCCTCGAACTCGCCCGAGCCCTTCAGATCGGCGGCCAGCGGGAACTGCTTGGCCATCAACTGACCGTAGGTGGGCGGCTTCGCCGGGGCCTCGACCGCGGGCTCCTTCGGCGTCGGCCGGCCGCTCGATCGCGAGGCGGCGTCCTCCCCGGCGCGGGCGAGCCCGCCGGAGGGCAGCGCGTCGGCCCGGGAGGGACGGCCGTCGGTGACCTGACCGGCCACCACGACGGCGAGCACCGTGGTCACGGCCGCCGCGGCGATCCCGGTGAAGGTGCGCCCCAGACCGCCCTTGGCGGGCCGCTCCCGCCCGCCCTCGGCGTCCGGGGCGGCCTCGGGGTCGTCCCGGTCCGAGCCACGGCCGGAGTCGGCGCCGAAGGCGGCGCGGGGGCGGCTGCCCTCGTCGTCCCAGTCGGTCACGGGGGCGTACGGATCGGGCCGCCACTGCGCGGAGTCGGCACCGAAGCCGGGGCCGACGCCTGATCCGTACGGAGGGGGCGGCGCGTCGAAGGCGTCGATGAACTCGCGGCGCGGTCCGGGCACCCGGCGCTGTCCGGTCGTCGAACGCGTCTGTCCGCGCGGCCCCTGTGGATGTGGAGGCCCCTGCGGCCCGCCGCGCCCCTGCGACCCGTCCTGCCGGTCCCCGTACCGCTGCTGGTCACCCCAGCCGCCGCCGGGCTCACGGTGTTCGGGGTGCCCGCCGCGCACCTGCGGCACGCCGTGCGCGGGGGTGCCGTACGGCGGCGCCGCGCGTCCCCGCTCGCCGCCGGGAGGCGGGGTGGGCCGCGCCTCCCGCCCGTCGGGCGGTGGGCCACCGGCGGGCGCGCGCTTCTTGCTGTCGGATCCCTGGGGTGCGGGGCCTTTACGGCTGTGTCGTCCCACGCCCCGGATCAGCTCCCGCCACTGTCGTTGTCACCGTCATCGCCACTGCTGCCGAAGGTGCCGGCGTCTCCACCGTCATTACGGCCGGCGCGCCCGTTCGTCTCATCCGTCGTCCTGTCGGACTCCTGGATGAGACTCCGCGCGGCCTCCGCGACCACCTTGGGGTACTCCATCATGGCAACATGCCCGGCGTCAGGAAGCGTCAGGAGTCGGGAATCCCGGAAAGCGGCGGACGCCTTTCGGGCCATTCGGTACGAAACCAACTGATCCCGCCCTCCGTACACCAGCAGTGTCGGCGCGAGGACCCGCTCGGCCTGGCGCCAAAGACCCTGCTGGCCGCCGAGGGTGTACGCGTCGACGATGCCGCGCGCGGAGCGGGTCATCGCCTCCCAGAAGTACGGCAGACGCTGCCGCCGCTCCATCTCCTCCACCGCGTTCCGCAGCCCCTCCTCGGAGACCCGGCCGGGGTCTCCGTAACAGAGGGCCATCACGCCGCGCGTGCGCTGCTCGGCCGTCCACTCGCGGGTCATCCGTCCGAACAGCGCGGCGACACCGGGCACGGCCAGCAGCGCGGTCGGCAGGGCGTTGTGCTGCACGCGGATCTCGGGCAGCGCGGGCGAGACGAGGGTGAGGGTGCGCACCAGGTCGGGACGGGCGGCGGCGACCCGGGTCGCGACGGCGCCCCCGAGGGAGTTGCCGAAGAGATGCACCGCGCCGTGCCCGCCCGCGTCGAGCAGCCGGATCACGGCCCGCGCGTGGGCGGTGATCGAGTAGTTCCGGTCGGCCGGCGGCGGGGAGTCGCCGAAGCCGGGCAGGTCGACCGCCTCGCCGTCGACCGCGTCGGCCAGCAGGGGCATCAGGTCGGACCAGTTCTGCGAGGAGCCGCCGAGGCCGTGCACATACAGCGCGCGCGGCAGTCCGGGGCGCGTCGGGGGCCGTGAGCGCACGTTCAGGGTCAGCCCCGGCAGGGCCACCGAACGCAGCCGCTCACCGTCGGCGACCCGGACGGTGCTCACGCGCGGGACGGCGGCGGCGAGGGTTTCCGGCAGCTCGGTCGAAGACATGCGGGCAATGTTACGAGACGATCACGCGCCGTTTCGCGTGTTCGCCGTCACAGGACGCATAGCGTCGAGGGTGCGGAGCTCCTACCCTCGTAAGTACGCGTACGTATTCGCCTCATTTCGCGAATGGACGGCGGAAGTAGACGGAAGACGACCGGAGAAGAAAGGGCGCCCCATGTCGGCGGACCCGAGCGACCCGGACACATTCCCGAACGGCATCGACGAGGAAGACCGGAGCGCGGAGGCGGATTCCGGCGAACTCGGGGAACTCGGCGAGGAGACCCCGGAGGCCGACGCCGCCGAGCAGCACAGGGATGTGCAGCCGTCGGAAGATGATCCGCCGGCCCCTGTCGATACGGCCGAGGCCGACGAGGCCGACGCCGCCGAACAGGCGCGTATCGTCTCCCTCGACGAGGACGACTACCGCTGAGCGGCCGCTCAGGACCGGGTTCGCCTTTTGTCGGCATTGGATACTTTTTTCCACCGCCGCCCTCGCGGCCGGACGGATATCAGGCTCCCCCGGCTGTCCGGTCCGTGAAATTCTGCGGCCTGACCACGCACAGCCGGGTTACCCAAAAGTACGATGGCAAGGCGGCGCACAGCGCGCACGGAACAATTCTGGGAGGCGGCGTGACAGCCATAGAGCAGACCGAGGCGGCGCGCCCGCGAGGCACGCGCCTGCCCCGCCGCGCTCGACGCAATCAGCTTCTGGGTGCGGCTCAGGAAGTCTTCGTCGCGCAGGGTTACCACGCCGCGGCGATGGACGACATCGCGGAGCGGGCCGGCGTCAGCAAGCCCGTCCTCTACCAGCACTTCCCGGGAAAGCTGGACCTCTACCTGGCCCTTCTCGACCAGCACTGCGAGGCGCTGCTGCAGGCCGTGCGGACGGCCCTGGCGTCGACGACCGACAACAAGCTCCGGGTCGCGGCCACGATGGACGCGTACTTCGCCTACGTCGAGGACGAGGGCGGCGCGTTCCGGCTGGTCTTCGAGTCCGACCTGACCAACGAGCCCGCCGTGCGCGAGCGCGTCGACCGGGTGGCGCTCCAGTGCGCGGAGGCGATCTCCGACGTGATCGCGTCGGACACGGGCCTCTCCAAGGAGGAGTCCATGATGCTCGCCGTCGGACTCGGCGGCGTCTCCCAGGTGGTGGCGCGCTACTGGCTCTCCAGCGAGTCGGTCATCCCGCGGGACAAGGCCGTGGAACTTCTCACCTCGCTCGCCTGGCGCGGCATCGCCGGATTCCCGCTGCACGGCAGCGAGCAGCACCCCGGCGCCTGACAGGCTCCCGGCGCGGTCCGTGTTCGCTGCGGGCATGCCCCGCCGTCGTCCTGAGCGCCGTCTCTCCGGGCTAATGTGTGCTGGGTACCGCGCGGTTGACCGCGCAACGCACTGACCGTTCGGAGGGACATAGCGGTGGAGGTCAAGATCGGCGTGCAGCACACGCCCCGCGAGATCGTTCTGGAGAGCGGGCAGTCCGCCGAGGAGGTCGAGAGCGCCGTGGCCGACGCACTCGCCGGCAAGGCGAAGCTGCTCAGCCTCACGGACGAAAAGGGGCGGAAGGTGCTCGTACCGGCCGAACGGATCGCGTACGTGGAGATCGGCGAGCCGACGACTCGACGGGTGGGCTTCGGCGCTCTCTAGTTCGAAACGGCTGAACAGCACCACAGCGTCAGAGGAGTGGCCGGGCGGAAGATCCCGCCGGGCCACTCCTTTGTTGGGTCTTCGGATCGCGGAGGGTTGCCCCGCGCGCACTCCGGGTAGACCGGGCTACGACCCAATTGGCCAGCGCGCTCGGTGAGGTGATCAGCGGTGATCTTGGAAGCTCTCGGTGCGGTCCTGCTCGGACTGGGTGCCTCGTGGGCCGCGCTCCAGCGGCTGCCCCACCGGCTCCCCTCCCGTCACCTCGTGCTCGCCGCGGGGTCCTTGGGCTCCCTCTTCGGCGCGATGCTCACGCACGCGGCGCTCGGCCCCGGTCACTTCGTGGCGACGCTGATCGGCGCGACGGTCGTCGGGGCGGTCCTGCTCTCGCTGCTGCTCCGCCCCGCGGGCCACGGTCTGCGCCGGCCGATGCCTTCCTGACCCGTCCACCGTCGGCCGGCCGGTCTCGGACAGCCGAGGCCAGGCGGCCGGTCTCGTGCACAGTCGGGTTCAGGCGGCCAGTCCCAGCGCCGCCATCCGCTTCGTGTGCGCCTCGGTGATCCGCGAGAACATCCGGCCCACCTCGGCCAGGTCGAAGCCGTCGGCGACCCCGCCCACCAGCATCGTCGAGAGCGCGTCCCGGTCGGCCACCACGCGCTGCGCCTGCGACAGCGCCTCACCCATCAGCCGCCGCGCCCAGAGCGCGAGCCGTCCGCCGACCCGCGGTTCCGCCTCGATCGCGGCCCGGACCTTCTCGACCGCGAAATTCCCGTGCCCTGTGTCATCGAGCACAGCGAGCACCAGTCCGCGGGTGTCGGAGTCCAGCCGCGCGGCCACCTCACGGTAGAAGTCACTGGCGATCGAGTCGCCCACATACGCCTTGACCAGGCCCTCCAGCCAGTCCGACGGCGCGGTCTGGCGGTGGAACTCGTCCAGCGCGGCGGCGAAAGGATCCATCGCGCCGGTCGGATCGGCGTCGATTTCGCCGAGCCGGTCGCGCAGCCTCTCGAAATGGTGGAATTCCGCGGAGGCCATCTTCGCGAGTTCCGCCTTGTCGTCCACCGTCGGCGCGAGTTTGGCGTCCTCGGCGAGCCGCTCGAAGGCCGCCAGTTCGCCGTAGGCGAGTGCTCCCAGCAGATCCACGACCGCGGCCCGGTACTTCGGATCGGCGGACGCGGTCGCCCAGTCCTGGGCGGCGATCCCCGTGTGTTCCGCGGCTGCGGCTCCGGGCGCGGACCCCGGTGTGGACTCGGGCGCAGTGGCGTTGTCAGACGTCTCCATGGAGCGCACAATAGCCCGCTCGGCGCACGGCGCAGAGCCCGCTCCGCACACCGCGTAAGGGCCCGGCCGGTAAGCGCGCTCACACTGTTCCGACGAATTCGTCCAACACACATGCGCGATTCCGAGGTACAGTGGTAATGCGCCTGCCGAGTATTCGGTGGGCCATCGCAGTGTTTGACCGGGAGATCTGTCCCGGACAGGCCCCATGAGGATGCCCGGTCGGTGGCCCGATCGGCTCCGACCCCGACCGCCCTCCGCGCGGACCGTGCGCACAGCTGCGTACGACCTGCAGATGAGGGGCCCCCTCAGCGGCACGAGCGCTCGAGCGACGGCAGTGGTCCCGCGCCATCCGGCCAATCCACGGCCGGCCGAGTACCCAGGTGCGGTACGACCCCCAGCGTTCGCCTCGCGTCGCGTCTCACAGAAGAGGCAGCACCCTGACTACGACTTTCCGAGACCTCGGAATCCTGCCCGAGACAGCCGAAGCGCTTGAAGCCGTCGGCATCATGTCTCCGTTCCCCATCCAAGAGATGACCCTGCCGGTCGCGCTGTCCGGCAAGGATGTCATCGGCCAGGCCAAGACCGGCACCGGCAAGACGCTCGGCTTCGGCCTGCCGCTCCTGGAGCGCGTCACCGTCCCCGCCGACGTCGAGGCGGGCCGTGCCGTTCCCGAGCAGCTCACCAACGCCCCGCAGGCCCTCGTGGTCGTCCCCACCCGCGAGCTGTGCCAGCAGGTCACCAACGACCTCCAGACCGCCGGCAAGGTGCGCAACGTGCGCGTGCTGGCGATCTACGGCGGCCGTGCCTACGAGCCGCAGGTCGAGGCCCTCAAGAAGGGTGTCGACGTGATCGTCGGCACACCGGGCCGGCTCCTGGACCTGGCGGGCCAGCGCAAGCTCGACCTGTCGCACGTGCGCGGACTCGTCCTGGACGAGGCCGACGAGATGCTGGACCTGGGCTTCCTGCCCGACGTCGAGCGGATCATCCAGCTGCTGCCGGCGAAGCGCCAGACGATGCTGTTCTCGGCGACCATGCCGGGCGCGGTCATCGGTCTCGCCCGCCGCTACATGTCGCAGCCGACGCACATCAGCGCCACGTCGCCGGACGACGCGGGCGCGACGGTCGCCAACACCACCCAGCGGGTCTACCGCGCCCACTCCATGGACAAGCCGGAGCTGGTCGCGCGCATCCTGCAGGCCGAGGGCCGCGGGCTCGCGATGATCTTCTGCCGTACGAAGCGTACGGCCGCCGACATCGCCGACCAGCTGGCCCAGCGCGGCTTCGCCTCGGGCGCCGTCCACGGCGACCTGGGCCAGGGCGCGCGTGAGCAGGCGCTGCGCGCGTTCCGCAACGGCAAGGTGGACGTTCTCGTCTGCACCGACGTCGCCGCCCGCGGTATCGACGTCGAAGGCGTGACGCACGTCATCAACTACCAGTCGCCCGAGGAGGAGAAAACCTACCTCCACCGCATCGGCCGCACCGGCCGCGCGGGCGCGTCCGGCATCGCCGTGACGCTGGTCGACTGGGACGACATCCCGCGCTGGCAGCTGATCAACAAGGCGCTGGACCTGGGCTTCCCGGACCCGCCGGAGACGTACTCGACCTCGCCGCACCTCTTCGAGGAGCTCGACATCCCCGCGGGGACGAAGGGCATCCTGCCGCGTACGGACCGGACGCGTGCCGGTCTGTCCGCGGAGCAGGTCGAGGACCTGGGCGAGACGGGCGGCCGCGGCCGCAAGTCCGCCGGTCCGCCCGCGCGGACGGCCACGACCGTGCAGGAGGAGCGCCCGGCGCGTACGCGTACGCCGCGGCAGCGCCGCCGTACGCGCGGCGGGACTCCCCTGGAGGCCGGCGAGGAGCAGACGGTGCCGACGGCGGCCGACGTGGTCGACACCGCCGAGGGCGCCGACGAGCCGCGCATCCCGCGTCGTCGCCGGCGTACGCGCGTGAGCGTGCCCGCCGACGCGGCCGTGGCGGTCGCCACGACCGTGGCCGAGCCGGCGCGTGACGTGTTCGTCGAGCCGATGGCCCAGCCCGAGGACGCGGCCGACGCCGAACCGGCCACCAAGCCGCGCCGTCGTCGTACGCGCACCGCCAAGCCCGCGGTCGAGACCGTGGACACCGTCGAGAGCGCGGCTCCGGCCGTGGTCGCCGACGGCGCGGTCACCGACGGGGACGCGGGGACGAAGACCGAGACCAAGCCCCGTCGTCGTACGCGCGCCGCCAAGGCCCCGGTCGAGGCGGAGGCGGCCAAGGCCGCCGACGTGGTGGAGGCCGAGGCCCCCGCCGCCGAGGCCAAGCCGCGCCGCCGCCGTACGCGCGCGGCGGTCGCCCAGCCCGAGAGCTGACGCTTCGACGCCGATGGCCCGGTCCCCGCAGGGG
>NZ_JBHUZM010000052.1:0-18127 GCF_042667665.1 Streptomyces sp. NPDC057307
CCACATGCACAACCTCGCCCTCGCCGCATGACCAGACCAGTCGTGAACCCTGCCCCGGCCTGCCCAGACACAGCCTTCTGCAACACGCTTTAGGCGGCGGGGCGTCCTTCGGGAGGCAGGATCATGCATGTCGTCGTCGCGTGGGCGATCAGCTTGCCGCGCTCGTCGGTGACCCGGCCCTCCGCCGTCGCCGTACGCCGGCCCACGTGAATCGTCGTGCCCACCGCCGTGAGCCGCCCCGCGTCCACGGTCACCGTGCGGATGTAGTTCACCTTCAGCTCCAGCGTCGTGAAACCGACGCCCGCCGGAAGCGTCGTGTGCACCGCGCAGCCCAGGGCCGAGTCGAGCAGCGTCGCCGCGATGCCGCCGTGCACGATGCCCAGCGGGTTGGCGAAGTCGGGCTTCGTGCTGAGGGACACGACGACGCGGCCCTCCTCCAGCTCGTCGAAGGCCATCCCGAGGAGCCGTCCGATGGTGGGCCGGTCGGTGGGCTGTTGGGCGGCCCAGCGCAGCAGTTCGAGTCCGGACAGCGTGGTGAGGTCAACAGTCGTCATGCGGCAGAAGCTATCAGTTCTGTTTCTGAACCCACCATGGGCGGAGATCGGTCACACTGGAGGTATGTGCCGCAGTATCAAGACTCTCCGCCCGCCCGTCATCCCCGAAGAGGCCACCGAGGAGGAGATCAGGGCCGCCGCCCTGCAGTACGTACGCAAGATCTCCGGTTTCCGCGCGCCCGCGGCCCACAACCGTGAGGTGTTCGACCGGGCCGTCGAGGAGGTCGCCGCGGCCACGGCGCGGTTGCTCGACGGCATCGAGGTACGAGGCGCGGCCCGGACCTGAGGCGCGGCCCGGACCTGGGGCGTGGCCCGAGGTGTCGCGCGGATCCGTGGGCCGTCGTGCCGCGTGCTCTCAGACGACCGGCGCCGGTACCCGCCGCCGCGCCGGGCGGCGCACGATGGCCGCGGCCACCAGCCCCGCCGCGAACAGCGCCAGCACGGACACCGCCGCGCCGAACCAGCTCGACCCCAGCCACTGGCCGCCGAAGTAGCCGAGCCCCACGCTGTAACCCGTCCAGGCCACGGCCGACAGGGCGGACCAGGGCAGGAACTCCTTCATCTTGCGGTGCGCCGCGCCCGCGCTCAGCGAGACCACCGAGCGGCCCGCCGGGACGAAGCGCGCGATCACCACGAGGATCCCGCCGCCGGTGAGGGCGACGCCGAGGCGTTCCTGCGCGGTGGTCAGCCGGCGTGAGCGCGCTATGGCGCGGGCCAGCCGGTCCCCGCCGCGCCAGGCGAGGCGGTACGCGACGAAGTCACCGATCACGGAGGCGACGGCCGCGCACACCATCAGCACGAGCAGCGAGGGCACTTCCTGCGGCACATGCGCCACGTGCGACACCTTGCCGGCCGCGTCGGCGACCGCCGAGGTCCCCGCTGCCGCCGCCGTGGCCGTCGTGATCACCAGCACGCCGCTGGGCAGCACGGGCAGGAACACGTCCAGGAGCACGGAGAGCGCCACAACGGCGTAGATCCATGGGCTGCCGGTCAGCGCGCCCAGACTCTCCAGCACTTTTATCTTCCCCGTTTCCGTAACGAAGCCGAAATCCCCCGGCCTCGTATCCCCCTGACCGCCGACCCCCCTCGCACGGAGCGAAGGGACGGTGGCTGTCAGCCATACAGCGTACGCCTGTGTGGTGGACCACCTTCCCACGGGGCGGGTGTTGTCCACCTCCTGTTTGTTGAATGGCCGAGATCGGGGAATGGCCGAATGTGGGTGTCCGGCCGAGTCTGCCGGACAGAACGGCGCCCGGACCCCGTCGAAACGGGAGCCGGGCGCCTGTGCTGCTGTTCGAGCTGTCCGACCGCCGGACGACAGGTCTGGCGGTCGGACGACCGGTCCGACTGTCGGTCAGGCCGTCACCGCCGTCGGCTGGTCCCGGCGCTCCGGCTCGCGTGTGCCGCGCGCGCCGATGAGCCGGTCCAGCGAGAGTGCGCCGGGGCCGACGAAGACGATCAGCAGGAAGGCCCAGCAGAAGATCGCCGAGGCTTCGCCGCCGTTCTCCATGGGGAACAGCCCGTCGGGCTGGTGGACGTTGAAGTACGCGTACGCCATGGAACCCGAGGCCACGAACGCGGCGATCCGGGTACCCAGACCGAGGAGGACCAGGCTGCCTCCGACGAGCTGGATGACTGCGGCGTACCAGCCGGGCCAGGTGCCGGCTTCGAGGGTGTCCTTGCCGAGGACGCCGAAGAGTGTCGCGGCGCCGTGGCAGGCGAAGAGCAGTCCGATCACCATTCGGAAGAGTCCGAGGGCGTACGGCTGCGCATGGTTGAGACGTGTGGACATGGGGGGTGTGGCTCCTTCGGTTCGGGACGTAACCGACGAGAACCTTCACGTTAGGCAGCCCTAAGGAATGCTTGCAAGTTCAACATCCCGCCAACGGTTGTTTCTCGGCCGAACACCCGTTCTCCGGAGCGAATCTGGGCCGTGCCGCCTGACCTGCTTCGTTCGGTCGGCTTGTCGCGACTGCGACGGAGATCCCATTCGGCCGGGCATGGGCAGACCAATGCCCGGTTCGGAGGAACCGGGCATTGGTCGACCAATAGGGACGAGGGGGTGTCAAAGGGGGTGTACGTACGGCTCCGAGGTCACCGCGAGGTCACCTGCTCGTTCCCCGGCGTCACTTCGGGGCCAGCTCCCTTTCGTCGACGGTCACCAGTCGCGCCCCGGCATTCCGGTCCTCGTCCCGTGCCTGCGCCTGGACCAGGCTCAGCCGCGCGGCGCGTCCCCGCAACGTGAGCGTCATCAGCTGATTACCGAACCAGGGGCCACCGGTCTTGCCCCACGTGACCGACGGCGCGGCCACCCGGCCGTGCCGGGCGAAGGCGCGGCCCAGGCGCCGGCCCACCCTGCTCCAGCCGAACCGGAAGCCGAGGCGTATCGACAGCGGGATGGAGTTGTGCACGGGGGAGCAGGTGAGTTGGACGACCCGCGACCGCGGCTGGTCCGTGCGCCAGAGCGGCTCGGCGACGTACGCGTGGTGCACATCGCCCGACAGCACGCAGACCGTCGCCGGCGCGTCGGGGCCGTTGCCCACCTCGGCGATCAGCCCCGCCAGCTTCTCGAACGACGTCGGGAACGCCGCCCAGTGCTCCAGGTCCGCCGCCCGGCGCAGCTTCTCGCCGAAGCGCGCCCAGTGCCGTCCGCGCTCGCCCCGGGCCAGCGCGGCGTTCCAGCTCTCCGCGTCGTGCACCAGCGGCGGCAGCAGCCAGGGCAGGGAGGTGCCGATCAGGAGGTGGTCGCGCTCGCCCGGATCGGTCAGCGCCTGGTCGCGCAGCCACCGTGCCTCCTCCGGGTCCAGCATCTCCCGGTGCCCCTCCGCCAGGACGCGGGCCGCCCGCGAGTCGACCATCAGCAGCCGCGTCCGGCCGAAGTCGCGGCGGTAACTCCAGCGCACGCAGGCCGGATCGGCGTCGGCCTCGGCGGCGAACTCCCGCAGCCGATCCGTGCCGTCCGGCTCCGCGCGTACGGCGGCGTACAGCTTGTCGGCGGCCAGTTCGGCGGGGGAGAGGTTGCCGAGGTGCTGATACACCCAGTACGACATCAGGCCGCTGAGGATGCGCTCCCGCCACCACGGCTTCGTCCGCATCTCGGCCACCCAGGACGCGCTGGTGTTCCAGTCGTCTATCACGTCGTGGTCGTCGAAGATCATGCAGCTCGGGACGGTGGAGAGCAGCCAGCGGACCTGGGGGTCGCTCCACGACTCGTCGTAGAGGTGGGTGTACTCCTCGTAGTCGGCGACCTCCGCGCCGGGCGGCTCGGCCAGATCGCGGCGCCCGGCCAGCCAGCGGCGCGTGGCCTTCGACGTCTCGTCGGCGTACACCTGGTCGCCGAGGAGGAGCAGCACGTCGGGGCGTACGGCTCCGGGGTCGGCCGTGAGGGTCGCGGCGAGGGTGTGGAGGGCGTCGGGTCCGACCGGGTCGGGCTCACCCACCGGCGCGGAGGCCCAGCGGCAGGAGCCGAAGGAGACGTGGAGTTCGGGGGCGTTCTCGGAGGTGTTCTGTAGGTGGCGCGTCGCGGACGCGGCGGGCGTACGGATCACGCTCGGCGGGAACGGGGAGTCCTCGGGCGGCCAGACCCGTACCTCGTCCAGCAGCACCTCGTACGCGACCGCGGTACCGGGGGTGAGCCCGGTCACCGGGATCAGGGCGTAGTGGTGCCCGGCGATCAGGAACGTGCGCGACGAGCCGTACGCGCCGCCCTCGCAGCGGACCTCGGCCGCGCACGGCCGGTCCGTCTCGACCCAGATCGTGGCCGTGCCGGCGGATTCCCCGTCGACATAGCGCAGCAGTGGTCCCAGGCGCAGCCCGGTCATGGTGCCTCCTCCGTCGCCCCGTACGGTACGGAACGACGGAGGGGGCAGACCAGGTTCCGGGCTGTGACAGGCAGCACGACCTGCTTCCGACCGCTGTCGGCGGCCGTCCGGGACCGTTGTCAGCAGCCGTTGAGGATGCCCTGCAGCGCGCTCTTCTCCGCCGAGTCGACGGTCAGGCTGTAGGCGTGCTTCACGTCCACCCACATGCGGGCGTACATGCAGTGGTACGAGGCGCTCGGCGGCAGCCACTCCGCCGGGTCGCGGTCGCTCTTGGACTGGTTGACGTTGTCGGTGACGGCGATCAGCTGCGGATTGCCGAGGTCGTTGGCGAAGGACTGACGCTGGGCGGTCGACCAGCCGCTGGCGCCGGAGGTCCACGCCTCGGCGAGCGGAACCATGTGGTCGATGTCCACGTCACCGGCGGCGGTCCAGGTGGCGCCGTCGTACTCGGAGTACCAACTGCCGCTGGTCGCGGCGCAGCTGGAGTTCGTCACGACGTTCGAACCGTCGCGCTTGAGCACGGTCTCGCGGGTGTCGCAGGCGCCCGACTGGGTGATCCAGTGCGGGAACAGGTCGCGGCTGTAGCCGCTGGTGGAGCCTTCGGCGCGCACGGTCAGCTGACCGAGGTACGTACGCGCCGTGGAGGCGGCGATGGGCGTGGGCGGAGATGCCTGGGCAGGGGTCGGGGCGACGAGCAGCGCGGTGGCCGAGAACAGCGCGGCGGACGCGGCGATGACGGCTATTCGCCCGGCGGGACGGCCTTGACGCGCGTAGATACCTGACATGCGAACTCCCTTGTCGTGGGGGGAAGCTGACCGTTCGGAGCCGTGTGGGGCCGGACCCGAGCGCCCATCGTTGCGGTGCCGGATTGCTGTGAGGTGGGCACCAGGTAACAGGGTGACGACATGGGCACGTCACATCAAGGGTTTTGGGACGTCGGTCGTGGGACTTGGGGCGCGTCAACGGCTCGCGCGCGGGCGCTATCTGACGTACAGGCAAAATGTCCGCAACGGATCGGGGTTGGGTGGGGCGCATGCTGCTGAAGGTTGATGTGACGTTCGGATTCGTCCTGGCGGTGCTGCTGGTCGCGGCGGCCGGGACCGCGGCGGTCGCGCATCTCGGGCGGGCGCGCGAGATCGCGACCGCGGGGGTGCGGGCGGCGGTTCAGCTCGGCGTGGTCGCCCTGGTGATCGGATGGGTCGTCGGGTCCGTACCGGCGCTGCTGGCCTTCATCGCGCTCATGTACGCGGTGGCGGTACGCACCGCGGGGCGCCGCATCACGGGGAACGGGACGTGGTGGTGGGCGGCGGTGCCCATCGGGGCGGGGGTGGCGCCGGTGGTCGTGGTACTGCTCCTGACCGGACTCGTACCGGTCAAGGGCATCGCCCTGATCCCCATCACCGGCATCCTCATCGGCGGCGCGCTGACGGCGACGGTGCTCGGCGGGCGGCGCGCGCTGGACGAACTCGGCACGCGCCGGGGCGAGGTGGAGGCCGGATTCGCGATCGGCCTGCCGGACCGGGACGCCCGCCTGGAGGTGGCCCGCCCGGCGGCGGCGGACGCGCTGCTGCCGGGGCTGGACCAGACGCGGACGGTGGGACTGGTGACGCTGCCGGGCGCGTTCGTCGGGATGCTGCTGGGGGGTGCGTCGCCGTTGTTCGCGGGGGCGGTGCAGCTGTTCGTACTGGTGGCGTTGATGGCGGTGCAGGCGGTGGCGGTGAGCGCGGTGCTGGAGTTGGTGGCGCGGGGGGTGGTGCATCGGGGGTAGGGCGCTGTTCCTTTCCCCGTTCCCGCCCCTTCCCGAAACCGGGGTGGGCCCCGGGCCCCCGGGGGGGGGTGGGTGGTGTGGCGGGGCTGCGGCCCGTGCGCGCCCTGCGGGCGGTCCGGCCGGGTTGGCCGACGGGCTTGCGCCCGTGGCCGGGGTGCGGCTTGCGGGGTGGGGTGTTGGTTTTTCCCCGTTCCCGCCCCTTCCCGAAACCGGGGTGGGCCCCGGGCCCCCGGGGGGTGGTGGGCGGTGCGACGGGCCTGCAGCCCGTGCGCGCCCTGCGAGCCGAGGGGCGCAAATCCGTCGGGTGTACCCGCGCCGCTCGGCGCCTCCGGGCCGGGCCGACCGACGGGCTTGCGCCCGTGGCCAGGTGGGCGGTCATCTGCGCGGCGGGGCGCTGGCGGGCCTGCGGCCCGTGCCCGCCCGCGGGCGGTGGCGCCGGGCCGGCCGACGCGCTTGCGCCCGTGGCCGGGTGTGGGTGGGTGGTCTTCGGCGCGCCCTGCGGGTGGTGGCGCCGGGTCGGCGGTTCGCCCTGTGAGCCGAGGGCCGGACTTCCGTCGGGCGTACCGGCGCCGCCCGGCGCCTCCGGGCCGGCCGACGGGCTTGCGGCCGTGGCCCGCTGCGAGCGGCCTACGAGGAGGGCAGGCCGTCCGTCCCGCGGGGTGTGTGCCGGGCTTCCGTTGGGCGTACCTGTGCCGGCTTGCGCCCGTGGTCGGGGTCGGGGTGGGGGTGTGGGTGTGGGCGGCCTGCGTCGTCAGCGCCCCCGACGGGCCCGCCCCCCGCCCCCGCGCGCTCGTCGCGTCAGTGGCCGTCCCTGAGTACCACCGCCGGCGGGTCTCCGAGCGACCAGATCTCCTGCAGTGTGAACCTGGCGATGCGCCACCCCCGAGGTGTGCGCACGCATGTCAGGTCGCACACTCCACCCAGCACGAAGTTCGTGACCTCCGGGCGCGGGTCGTCGTCGAAGTGAATGTGGGTCACGGACAGGTTCGCGTGCAGAGAGGCCGTGGCTCCGTCGGTCTCCACGAGGTGGTCGGTCGTCAGGTGCAGCGTCGCCTTCCACCAGCTCGCGATCTGCCGGGTCAGCTCCAGGGCCGCGGCGCGCCCCTCCGCCACCCGGTCCGGGGGGAAGTGCAGCTCGGCGTCGGCCGTGAACGTGGCCTCGGCCCAGGCCGGGTCGAGACGCTTGCTGTCCAGGGCGCGGAAGTAGCCGCTGAGCAGTCGGCCGATCGCCGACCGATCCGCGATGAGTGTGACCTCGTCAGCGTCCGTGAGCGACATGAGGATCCTCCGCACCGAGGGGTCGTATGAGTGAAATGTCGCAGACAAACGCTCGGGGTGCGCGGTCGGGCATCGGGAGGGGCGGGGCAGTCACCCGCCCACGTGGACCTGGAACGTGCCGTCCGGCAGCGTCGTCACCCGTACGTCCGTCAGATCGTGCGTGTGGGCCGTCGGGGACAATGAGGCCGCCCGCGGGCCCACCCCCAGCACCCGCATCCCCGCCGCGCGCGCGGATGTGATGCCCGCGTCGGAGTCCTCCAGGGCCAGGCAGTCGCCCGGGTCGACGCCCAGTAGCGCGGCGCCCTTCAGGAAGCCCTCCGGGTCCGGCTTGCTCGCCGAGACGTGTTCCGCCGTGACGCGGGTCGGGGGGATCGGGAGGCCGGACGCCGCCATGCGGGCCGTCGCGAGGGCTTCGTCCGCCGAGGTCACCAGCGCGTGCGGCAGCTCCGCGATCGCCGACATGAACGCGGGCGCGCCCGCGATCGGGACCACCCCGTCCAGATCCGCGGTCTCCTGCGCCAGCATCACGCGGTTGTCGGCGAGGTTCAGCTCCATGGGCCGGTCCGGCAGCAGCACCGCCATCGTCAGGTAGCCCTGGCGGCCGTGGACGACCTTCAGGGCCTCCTCCGGGTCCAGGCCGTGCTCGATGGCCCACCGGCGCCAGCAGCGTTCCACGACGGCGTCGGAGTTGACGAGGGTCCCGTCCATGTCGAGCAGTAGCGCGCGGGCGGTCAGGACGGTTGTCGTCGTGGTCGGGGCGTTGGCCGGCATCGGCGGACTCCAAGCAAGGGGTGAGCACAGACAAGAGCGGCTCCCGCCCGCCGGTCAGGGATACGGACGGGAACCGCTTTGTTCAACGACTATACAAAGTGGGTACGGGAACACGCCAGCCCGGTCGGATCGAGAACCGGTCAGTCCCGGCCCCAGTCTTCTCCCCGGCCCGGCCCGCCGGCACCTCCGCCGCCCCCGCCACCCTGCTCCCTGCCGTTCCCGCTGGTCTCCGCCTCCAGCGCGCGCCGGGTGTTCGGGCCGTACACACCGCTCGGATCACCCTCGATGCTCTTGTACGACTGGTAGACGCGGACCGCCGCCTCCACGCGCTCGCCGAACCGGCCGTCGTACCCGTCGTTGTACAGCCAGACCTCCGACAGCCTGCGCTGAAGCTCCTCGACCTCCGCCCCGCTGTCCCCGCGCCGCAGACCCGCCCCGGCCCCCGACCCCTGCGTCGTCCCCGTGCCGTCCGGCCGCGGTGGCTCCGTCGCGGGCTTGCCCGTCGAGCCCGGCTTCCCCGTCGACGACGGCGGCCCGCTCGTGGCCGGCTTCGACGCCGACGCGGCTCCCGATCCGGAGGCCGAAGCCGAGGCCGAAGAACCCGACGCCGGCTTCGACGCGGACGCGTTCGCCGAAGCCGACGTCGACGGATCCGGCCGCGCACTCGCCGTCGGCAGCCCCGAGTTCAGATCGGACGTCGCCTCGTCACCCCCGTCGTCCCCGGTGAACAGCCCCCCGGCGAACGACGCCGTACCGATCACCGCCACGGCCGCCGCCGTCAGCGCCACCATCGCGAACGTCCTGCGCCCACCCGTCCGTTCCGGATCGTCCGCCGCCGCGCCCGGCGCCGTCGTCCGCAGCCCCGGCAGCGACAGCCGCATCGTCTCGGCCGGGTCGGTGCCCTCCGACCGGTCGCCGCCGTGCATCGGCGGTGGTGGCGGGATGGACGGTACGGCCCCGTCGGGGTCCTCCAGCGCCACGTACGGCCGTATCCGCAGCGGGTCGAAGTCCTCGGCCGCCGCTATCGCCGCCCGCTCCGAGCAGTCGCAGCCGACGCCCGATCGGCCGTACGCGTCCCGCGGCGTACCGCATTCGGGACAGAGCTGTCCGGTCAATGTGGGTCCCCTCCCTTGGGCTGTCAGCGATTATGCAGCCCGGCCCCGCGGCGGCGGACGGGGGTCCGTCCCGTCCGCCGACCGCGTTCGGCAGGACATAACAGGCCATAAATCAACAGAACAACCAGGATGGGGGCAGACGCAGACCCGAGGAGATGCCGATGGCTCAGGAAGTGAGCACCCCGCCCACGAGTCCGGTCCCCGGCGAGGGCCAGAACCGGCGGACCATTTTCGTCTCGATCGGCGCCCTGCTGCTCGGCCTGCTGCTCGCCGCGCTCGACCAGACCATCGTCTCCACCGCGCTGCCCACCATCGCCAGCGACCTCGGCGGCCTCGACCATCTGTCCTGGGTCGTCACCGCGTATCTGCTGGCCTCGACCGCCGCCACCCCTCTGTGGGGCAAGCTCGGCGACCAGTACGGCCGCAAGAAGCTCTTCCAGGCGGCCATCATCATCTTCCTGATCGGGTCGGCCCTCTGCGGTGTCTCCCAGAGCATGGCCGAGCTGATCATCTTCCGCGCCCTCCAGGGCCTCGGCGGCGGCGGGCTCATCGTGCTGTCGATGGCGATCGTCGGCGACATCGTCTCGCCGCGCGAACGAGGCAAGTACCAGGGCCTGTTCGGCGCCGTCTTCGGCGCCACCAGCGTCCTCGGCCCGCTGCTCGGCGGGCTGTTCACCCAGCATCTGAGCTGGCGCTGGGTCTTCTACATCAACCTGCCCATCGGCGTCGTCGCCCTGGCCGTCATCGCCGCCGTCCTGCACATCCCGGTGCGCTCGACCAAGCACACCATCGACTACCTCGGCACCTTCCTCATCGCCTCCGTCGCCACCTGCCTGGTCCTCGTCGCCTCCCTCGGCGGCACCACCTGGGACTGGGGCTCGGCCCAGATCGTCGGCCTCGCCGTCCTCGCCGTGATCCTGCTGATCCTCTTCATCCAGGTGGAGCGGCGGGCCGCGGAGCCCGTACTGCCCCTCGGACTCTTCCGTATCAGGACCTTCGCGCTCGTCTGCGTCATCAGCTTCATCGTCGGCTTCGCCATGTTCGGCGCCATGACCTATCTGCCGACGTTCCTCCAGATCGTGCAGGGCGTGTCCCCGACCCTGTCGGGCGTGCACATGCTGCCGATGGTGTTCGGACTGCTGCTCACCTCCACCGGGTCCGGGCAGATCGTCAGCCGTACGGGCCGCTGGAAGGTCTTCCCGATCGCCGGCACGGGCATCATCGCGATCGGACTGCTGCTGCTCCACCAGCTGAAGGTGAGCAGTGGCACGTGGGAGATGAGCGCGTACTTCTTCGTCTTCGGCGCGGGTCTGGGACTCGTCATGCAGGTGCTCGTGCTGGTCGCGCAGAACTCCGTCCGTTACGAGGACCTGGGCGTCGCCACCTCCGGCGCGACCTTCTTCCGCTCCATCGGCGCCTCGTTCGGCGTCGCCATCTTCGGCACGATCTTCACCAACCTGCTGCGGAGCAAGCTCACCGACTCCCTCGCCGGGCAGCGGCTCCCGCCCGGCGTGAGCCCGGGACAGCTCGCGTCCGACCCGCGCTCCGTGGGCGACCTGCCGCCCGCGATGCGGGCCGGGGTGCTCAACGCGTACTCGACATCGATCACCGATGTCTTCCTGTTCGCCGTGCCCGTCGTCCTCGTGGCCTTCGTCGTCGCCTGGTTCCTCAAGGAGGACAAGCTGCGCGGCTCGGTGACCGCCCCCGAGGTCACCGAGACCCTGGCCAGCAACCCGGTCGAACGCTCCTCGCGCGACGAGTGCGCCCGCATGCTGTCCGTACTCGGCACCCGCGAGGGACGCCGGCACATCTACGAGAAGATCACCGAGAGGTCGGGGTACGACCTGCTCCCGGCGGCCAGTTGGCTGCTGCTGCGCATCAGACGCCACGGCGTGGTCGAACCCGCCCGTCTCGCCGAGACCGTCCCCGTACCCCTGTCGGTCATCAACGACGCGTCCCGGCAGATCGAGGAGCGCGGCCTGGCCCGCCGCGACGGGACGGGGCTGGTCCTCACCGAGCACGGCCTGGACGTGGCGACGGTGCTGGCACGGGCGCGGGAGGAGTCGCTCGCCGAGATGCTGGGCGACTGGTGGGGGCCCGAGCGGCCGACCGATCTGGCGGAGCTGGTGGAGGAGTTGAGCGGCGAGCTGTGCGGGTCGGACGCGGAACGGCCCGACGGCGCGGAGCCGCGAGGCGATCACTCGCCGCGCGGAGATCATTCGCCGCGCGGCGATCATTCGGTGTGAGTCCCGGCCCGGTTACGGCGCTGCTGCGAGGTCCTTGCCGAACCAGATCTCGGAGTAAGGGCCTTCGCTGTACGCGGGGATCTCCGCGTAGCCGCACGCGGCGTACAGGCCCCGCGCCTCGACGAGGTCGAGCCGGGTGTCGAGCACCATCCGCGTCGCGCCGAGCCGGCGGGCCGCCGCCTCCAGGGCCGCGAGCAGCGCGTGACCGCCGCCCGTGCCGCGTACGGCGGGGCGGACGTAGACCCGCGTCAGCTCGGCCACCCGTGCCGGCCCGGGCGCCCCGGTCAGCTCGGGTGTACGTGAGCCGGGGCCGTCCAGCAGCAGTACGCCGCCGCACGACTGGGGCACGCCCTCGTACCGTCCGACGACGAACTCACCGGTGGGCGGGGTGAGTCGGTCGGGCGGGTCGTCCGCGAGGCCCTCGTCGATCTCCGCCGCCGTCGCCGGGCGTCGCCAGTAACGGCTCGCGACCTCGTCGTAGTAGTCGCGGCGCAGCCGGGTGGCTTCGGAGGTCCCGAAGAACTCGGGGCGGACGTTCCAGTTCATGGTCATCTCTCTATCCCGGTGCCGCGCTGTTTGGCCAGCCGATTCCGGGCAACCCGACTCTCCGAGGCGCCCCTTCACCGGAACACGAGTCGAATCCAGGAATCCAGGAAGGCAATCATGTCCACTGTCCTGATCGTCGTCGCGCTGATCGTGGTGATCGCCATCGCTGTCGCCGCCGTCCTGTACGGGACCGGCAAAGGTGGTGGACGCGGCGGACTGAAGCGGCGGTTCGGCCCCGAGTACGAGCGGGCCGTCAACCGGCACCACGGTGATGTCAAGGCCGCCGAGACCGAGTTGGCCGAGCGGGTCAAGCGCCACGGCGACCTGCGTCAGCGCCCGCTGCCCGCCGAGGCGCGCGACCAGTACGTCGCCCACTGGGCCGGTCTTCAGGAGCGTTTCGTCGACTCCCCGCGACAGGCCGTCGTCGAGGCCGACAAGTTGATCTCCCGGCTGGCCTCGGACCGGGGTTTCCCGGACGCCGAGCAGCACACCGAGCACGTCGACGCCCTGTCCGTGCACCACGCGCACCAGGTGGACGGCTACCGCAGGGTGCACCACGCCGCCTCCGAGGCGGGCCAGGGCGCGAGTACCGAGGAACTGCGCGAGGCGATGGTCGAGGCGCGTCAGCTCTTCGAGCGGCTGGTCCTGGACTCCAAGGAGGACAGCCCCCGGCACCGTCCGGGCATCCCCGGCCGGAATCCCGCACTGAGGCCCAAAGGAAGTGGCGTGTGATGACGTACGACCCGTACGACCCGTCCAACTCCGAGCAGCAGCAGGATCGCAAGGATCGGCAGGCGAAGACCGGCAAGGGGGAGCGGGAGCAGGTGCTCAGGAGTGAGCGCGGCAGCAAGCCCGCGACGCCCGTCGTGCCGCTGTCCGAGTCGGAGGCCGCCGCCGCTGCCGGCGGCGACGCCGGGCACCGGCCCGCGCGGCCCACGGCACCGCCGATGACACCGCCCGCCACGCCGCCGGCCGCGCCGGCCTCGGCGCCGCTGGCGTCCGCGCCCGCCACGCCGCCCGGGACAGCCCGTGCGACGGAGAAGGACCCGCACAAGGACCCGCTGGCGGGGCCGGTCCAGGACCCCGTGCACCCGGTGCACGCGCCTGTCACGACGCCCAGGAGCGCACCCGGCAAGTCGAGCGCGCCGACGTTCTCGACGTCCAAGTCCGCGTCCACGGCCGCGTCCACGCCCAAGTCCACGGCCGCATCGGCGTCGGCGTCGGTGCCGGCGCGTGAGACCGCGCCCGGCCGGACGCCGGAGGACACACCCGCGCAGACGCCCCGGCTGATCCCCCAGGACGAGTGCGACAAGCTCAACCTGCGCCTCCAGGAAGCGCTGTCCACCTTCATCGACGGGCCCAGGCGCTCGGTCGAGGAAGCGGCGGGCGTACTGGAAGAGGCGGTCGAGCGCCTTACGACGGCCCTGGCCGAACGGCCCCGCAGCTTGCGCGACAGCTGGGACGCGCACGGGGACAGGAGCGGCAAGTCGACGGCCGACACGGAGGATCTGCGGCTCGCGCTGCGGAGCTACCGCGAGGTCACGGAGCGACTGCTCCGGATCTGAGGCAGGGAGCGTCCAAGAACCCGGGGACGGCCGCGTTGGGACCGCGGCCGTCCCCGTCTCGGTGTGTGTCGCGGCGTCCGTCGTACGCTCAACCGCATGGGACAGGAGACAACAGGACTGACGACATACGCCGGGGCGATGCAGACGCTCGCGGAGCGGTGGCTGCGAGTACGCGGTGAGGGTGAACGTGGCGGCGTGGACGGTGACTTCGTCTGTTCGCCCGCCGGGCTGTGGCTGGCGCTCGGCGCGGTGACCGCCGGGGCGCGGGGTGAGACGGCCGGTGAGCTGGAGGCCCTGCTGAGGCTGGGCGGTGGGACGGACGTCGCCGAGGCCGTGACCGCCAGCGCCCGCGCGCTCGCCCGGACCGAGCAACTGGGCGTGGCCACACGGGTATGGAGCAGCGTCCCGGTCTACCGCGCGTACCGGGAGGCGCTTCCGGACATCGGCTTCGGGCACATGGATCCGGCCGGGATCGACGCCTGGGTACGGGACGCGACCGGCGGGCTGATCGAGAAGCTGCCCGTGGAAATCGACGGGAACACGCTGCTCGCGCTCGTCAACGTCCTTGCGCTGAAGGCGCGTTGGTACACCCCCTTCGAGGCGGTGGCCACCGCCGCCCGGCCCTTCACGGACGCGGCGGGATCGGTGCATGACGTGCCGACCATGCACCAGCGCCTCGGCGCGGGCTCCGGATGGACGGTGGACGGCGCGCACGTGGTCGAACTGCGCTGCGAGGGCGGGAAGTCCGCCGTGCGGGTGCGGTTCGTGCTGGGGGAGAAGGGGGCGAGGGCGGCGGACGTCCTGCCCGCCGCGTGGGCGCCCGAGTCGCGCCGCGCGCCGATCGACACCGAGATGATCGGCCTCGCGCTGCCGCGGCTCGAACTCCGTACGACGATGGACATCGCGCCCCAACTGGCGGCGCTCGGAGTGACGTACGCGACGAGTGACGCCGCGGACTTCTCGGGGCTGTCGCCGGAACGGCTCAGGATCGAGGAGGTCGTGCAGGAGGCGGTGGTGAAGGTCGCCGAACTGGGCGTCGAGGCGGCGGCGGTGACGGTGATCGCGATGCGCGCGGGGTCCGCCCGGCCGCCGCGCGTGGTGCCGGTCGCCTTCGACCGGCCGTTCGGCGTGGTGGTCCTGGACGGCACGGGCGAAGTGCCCTTGTTCACGGCCTGGCAGGCGAGCGCGCCGCGGGGGCCGGTGGCCGGGGGGTAGCGCGTGCGGCCGGGGCGGCGTCCGGTACGTGGCGTCCCGTACGCGGCGGACGGCTCCCCGGCCCGCCCCGGCCCCGCCGTACGACTACACCGCCGTACGGCCGGCGTCGGCGGCGATCGTGGCACCGGTGACGTAGGCGGCGCGCTCGGTGGCGAGGAAGTGGATGACCTCGGCGATCTCGCGCGGCGTGGCGAGGCGGCCGAGCAGCGTCGTCTTCGCGACCTGCTGGGCGCCCTCCTCACCCATCGAACCGATCACCATGTCGGTACGGGTGGGGCCCGGGGCCACGGTGTTGACACGCACGCCGGCCGGGCTGAACTCGGCCGCCCACGTGCGGGTGAGGGATTCCAGCGCCGCCTTGGTCGCGGCGTAGACGGACAGCCCGGCCATCCCCACACGCACGGCCATCGTGCTGATGTTGATGATGCTGCCGGACCCCCGGGCGACCATGCCCGGTGCGAGGGCGGCGGTCAGGAAGTACGGGGCCCGGATGTTGGCGGCGAGGGCTGTGTCGAAGGTCTCCACGTCCTGCGACGTGGTCGGCCCGCCGGGGAAGATCGCGGCGTTGTTGACCAGGATGTCGACGTCACCGGCCTCCCCGGCGAGACGGCGCAGCGAGGCCAGGTCGGTGAGATCGGCCGCGACGAACCGCGCGCTGCCCCCGGCTTCGGAGATCGACTTCACGGTGGCCGCGCCGCGCTCCGGGTTACGGCCGGTGATGACGACATCGGCCCCCGAAGCGGCGATCAGGCGGGCCGTCTCGGAGCCGATACCGCCGGTGGAGCCGGTGATCAGGGCGATTTTGCCGGTGAGTTCCATGGTGCACCTTCCGGAGTTCCGGCCCGGGGAGGGACCGGAGTGGGTTGTGCGTTCCAGATTGCTCGGCAAAAAATGGGTTGTCCACTCCAAAATCCTCTATGCTGGACGCATGACGACCGAGACCCGGCGGAAGGACCCCGCCAAGCCGCTGACCCCGAAGGGCCGGGCCACCCGCCGGCGGATCGTCGCGGCGGCGGCCCAGCTGATGTACGAGCGCGGGCTCACCGAGGCGACGCTGGAGGACGTACGGGCCGCGGCCGGCGTGAGCGGCTCGCAGATCTACCACTACTTCGCGGACAAGCAGGCGCTGCTCCTGGCGGTGATCGAGTTCCAGACGGAGGCGGTGCTGGAGATGCAGGCGCCGCACTTCACCCGCCTGGACACGATGGCCGGCCTGCGGGGCTGGCGGGACGCCCTGGTGGAGTACCAGCGCCGTCTGCAATGCCGGGGCGGCTGCCCCATCGGCACGCTGGGGACCGAGGTCGCGGAGAACAACCCGGAGGCACGGCTGGCGGTCGCCTCGGGGTTCCTGCGCTGGGAATCCGCGATCCGCGAGGGCCTCACGGCGATGCACGCCCGGGGCGAACTCGACGCCGACCCGGACGACTTGGCGCTGGCCACGCTCGCCGCGCTCCAGGGCGGGCTGCTGCTCACCCAGATCCAGCGGGAGGTCCGCCCGCTGGAGGTCGCGCTCGACGCGATGCTGGACCACATCGCACGTGTCCGGGTGAGCCCGTAGGGACCGGTGACGGTTACCCGTCGTCGCGTCGGCTGATCCGGTTCCTTTCCGTCGTGGCGGCTGAACCGGGCTGATAGTCGGGGCACTTGGGGTGCCCGCATTCGCACGGCGGCCAGTTGAGCACGGAACCGGGGCTCAAGTCGGCCCCCTCCGCTCCCGGTTCGACTTTCCGGACGACGACGGCGCCGTCCACGCCGACGGCTTCGGAAAGCTGGGACAGGAATTGACGCGATTCGCTGCGGGTCATTCGGGCAGCCCTTTCAGTCCGTGGAGAACGTGTCGGAGAAGGCCGGCCGTCACCGGCGCGTATTCGCCTGCGGCGGCGGGCGGGGTGTGGGGGCGGAGCCGGTAGAAGGCGCCTTCCTCTACGAGGGTGGTGAGTTGGTCGTCCGGGGCGGGGGGATCTAGGTCCACGTCGCACCCTTCTACGGGGAGTAATCGGGGGTGTTCAGAGTGCGACGATGGGCGCTACGGTGGGAAGGTGTTCCCTGACCGTCCTGCGGGTTGGTCGAACCGGCATATGCGCAGACGTCTGAGCAGGGCAAACGTGCCACGCGAGGACGCTTCCCAGACGTGTAGTCAAGGGGGTTTCGGCATGTATGAGGGGTACGGTGTTGACGAAGTACGCACTCCGCTGGAGCGGTTCGGGGAGGCGTTGAGGGACGCCAGAGAGCTGCGTCCGGCAGGCAAGCTGTCGCAGACGGAGTTGGCGCGGCGGGCGAAGACGTCGAAGTCCACCATCAGCCGGATCGAGCGGGCGGTGCCGCCCATCCCCAGCCATCTGCCTGCTCTCTTCGACCAGATCTTCGAGACGGACGGACTCTTCAAGAGGCTGTACGAAGAGGCAGTCGCGCAGACCTTCCCCGCGCTCTACCGGCGCCGCATGGCGCTGGAGCGGGAGGCGATCGCCGTCTGGGAGTGGTCACCCACGATTGTGCCGGGGCTGTTTCAGACCGGGGCGTACGCGCGCGTGCTCTTCAGGAACAGCGACCGTCGCGCCAGTGAGGACGAGATCACGGCTTCAGTCGGCAGTCGCCTTGCTCGTCAGGATCTGCTGCGTGGGGCGGCGCCGCCGGACGTCCGGCTCGTACTGTGCGAGTCGGCCATCCGGAACCGGATCGGCTCGCCGGAGGTGATGCGTGATCAACTGGCTGCGCTTCTCGGCATGGCCGAGCGGCCGACCACGCAGGTGCAGGTGCTTCCACTCGACTCGGAGGCACATCTGCTGAATGACGGGGCCATCACGCTACTGACGTCGCCAAGTCACGTCACTGTGGCATGTGTTGAGGCTTTTCGAACTGCGGGCATCATCGACGATCCTCACCATGTCCGCATCGCTCAAAGTGCTTACAATGAGCTGACCAGCGAGGCGCTTTCGCCACGGGAGAGTGCTTCGCTCCTGAGAGAGCAGATGGAGTCCCTGTGAACCGTACCTCCGCGTCCGAAAACTGGGTCAAGTCCTCGTACAGCAGCGGTGAAGGCGGCAACTGCGTGGAGTGGTCGCCCGCCATCGCCCAGGCGCACGGCGTCGTCCCCGTCCGGGACAGCAAGTTGGCCGACGGGCCCGTGCTCACGGTCTCGGCCGCAGGCTGGCGTGCTTTCGTGGCGGCGCTGTGAACGTCACTCTGGCACCGGAGAGTTGGGTGAAGTCGTCATACAGCAGCCAGGACGGCGGCAACTGCGTCGAGTG
>NZ_JBHUZM010000052.1:18226-46960 GCF_042667665.1 Streptomyces sp. NPDC057307
GGTCGCCCGCCTTCGCTCAGGCGCACGGTGTCGTCCCCGTCCGGGACAGTAAGTTGGCCGACGGGCCCGTGCTTACGGTCTCGCCCGCGAGTTGGTGTGCTTTCGTGGCGGCGCTGTGAACGTCAAGTCGGCGCCGGAGAGTTGGGTGAAGTCCTCGTACAGCGGCCAGGACGGCGGTAACTGCGTGGAGTGGTCGCCCGCCTTCGCTCAGGCGCACGGTGTCGTCCCCGTCCGGGACAGTAAGTTGGCCGACGGGCCCGTGCTTACGGTCTCGCCCGCGAGTTGGCGGGCTTTCGTCGCCGCGTTGTGAAGGTCAGTGGGCCAACCGCTCGGTGACGACGCCGTAGCGGCAAGCTCAAGCAATGGCCCGGCGGCGGTAGGTGTTGATCAGGACGCCGGACGGTGTCGGTCGCGTGGTGGTGAGCGTGAGGCGGCGAGGGTTCCTGCCATCGGTGAAGAGCCGCTTTCCACTCCCCAGGACGAGAGGAAAGACAAGCAGCCGGTACTCGTCGACGAGGTCGTACTCGATCAGGGATCGCAGCAGCCCTCCGCTGCCCAGCACCACCGTCTCGGTCTCGGACGCGGCCTTGACCCGGCTGACCTCCTCCGCCAGATCGGCGCCGAGCAGGGTGGAGTTCGCCCACGTCAGGTCCCTGAGGGTGTGCGAAGCCACGTACTTCGGCATCGCGTTCATCGCGGCCACCGCAGGGTCGTTCATGTCGGCATACGGCCACGTGGCGGCGAAGATCTCGTACGTCCTGCGGCCCAGGAGCAGGGCTCCGGCGCCGGCCGTGGCCTCGCTCATGAACCGTTCCACCACCTCGTCGACGTAAGGCAGTACCCAGCCGCCTCGATCGAACCCGCCGTCCCGGTCCTCGTCCGCCGAGAGGACCGATTGCATGACACCGTCCAGCGATACGAAGTTGATCACGGCCAGTTGTCCCATGTGCTGCTCCCATCCAGGTTCTTGTCTCAACGATGTTGACCACACGCGGGAGCCGAACTCATCGGTCGCCGGGAGTAGGTCCTGCGCCTCAGGCGCGCTGCGGGCCCGCTGACTAGGGTCGGTGCTCATGGAGACTTCGGGAATTGTCGGTCGCCGGACGGCGGAGCGGGTGCGTGATGCTCTGGAGCGGCTCGTTGCCGAACGGGACGTGTGGGTGTCGACGGCTCACCCCGAGCACGGGCCGCACCAGGTGCCGCTGTGGTTCTTGTGGGACGGGCGGGCGGTGTGGATGTGCACCGGCGCCGCTTCCGTGATCGCCCGGAACCTCCGTGCGGAGCCGCGCGTGCGTCTGGCGCTGCCGGACACCTTCGACGTGGTGCTTCTGCAGGGTGAGGCGGAGTGCTTTCCCGACCAGGAGGTGCCCGGAGGCGCGGCGGAGGCGTTCGCCGCGAAGTTCGGGTGGGATCCGCGCGTGGAGGAGGGAGCCTTTCTGTATGTACGTGTGGTCCCGAGGACCGTGCGCGCTTGGCGCGGCACGCCGGAACTGCGCGGGAGAGTCGTCATGCGCGACGGGATCTGGCTGGAGTAGCGAACACCCTGCGCGCGCGTCGCCTTCGGGGCGGGAAAGCCGTGCCGTACGCGCCGTGCCGTACCGCTACCCCGCCTTGTCCACGCGGAAGGCGCGCCGGTAGGCGGCCGGTGTGGTGCGTAGCGCCTCGTGGAAGCGGCGGCGGAGGTTGACGGCCGAGGAGAGGCCGACCCGGTGCGCGATGGTTTCCACCGGCAGGTCGGTCTCCTCCAGCAGCGCCCGGGTGGCGGCGATCCGGCGGTCCAGCAGCCAGCGTCCGGGGCTGATGCCCAGTTGCTCGGTGAAGCGGCGGGTCAGCGTGCGGGCCGAGACCTGGGAGTGGACCGCCATCTCGGCGACGCTGACCGGCTGGTCCAGCCGTCCGGTCAGCCAGTCCAGCAGCGGGGCCAGCGAGTCGGCGACCGGGCCGGAGGTGGGCAGTTCGGCGTACTGCAGCTGGCAGCCCTCGCGGTGCGGCGGCATCACCATCTGCCGGGCGATCCGCATCGCGTACGCGGCGCCCTGGTCGGCGCTCACCAGGTGCAGGCACAGGTCCACGCCGGCCGCCGCACCGGCGCTGGTGGCGACGTCGCCGTGGTCCACGTAGAGCACGGCGGGGTCGACCCGGACATGCGGGAAGCGGGTGGCCAGTTCGGCGGCCCGCGCCCAGTGAGTGGCGGCCCGCCGGCCGTCCAGCAGTCCGGCGGCGGCCAGTACGAAGGCGCCCGAGCAGAGGCTGACGATCCGCGCGCCGCGCTCGTGCGCCCGGCGGACCGACGCGACCAGCGCCGCCGGCACCTCCGTGCCGGGCGCCTGGTGCCAGCCGGGGATCAGCACCGTGTCGGCGCGCTCCAGCGCGTCCAGGCCCGCCGTGACCAGCAGGTCGTAGCCGGCCTGGGTGGGGACCGGGCCGGGGTGTTCCGTACAGACCTCGAACGCGTAGTGGGTGGGGATCGCCGGACCGTGGTCGCCGAACACCTCGGTCGCGCAGGCCAGCGCGAAGGTCGACTGCGGCGGCTGGAGGAGCGCCACGACCCGGTGCGGCGCGGGGGACTTCGGCGGCGGACGCTGGGGCATGGCGCGAAAGTACCCCATCATGTCGTTCGAGACACTGGGGTGGCCGATTGGTCCGAACCAGTATCGGTGCGGTGACCACCACGCAGGTACGACCCCAGACCGCCCGGCCCCCGTTGTGGGACCGGCGTTTCACGCTCTTCTTCGTCGCCCGCACGGTCTCGCAGGTCGGCGACGCGATGATGCCGGTGGCCGCCGCGCTCGCGGTCGGCGCGCTGTACGGGATCTCCGGGGTCGGCTTCGTCCTCGGCACCTGGACCGGGACGTTCGTCGTCCTGGTGCTGTTCGGCGGGGTGTTCGCCGACCGGTTCGGCGCGCGCCGGATGATGGTCGGCGCGGACCTCGTCCGGGTGCTCACCCAAGGTGTGCTGGCTGTCGCGTTCTTCGCCGGGCCGCCGCCGTTCTGGCTGCTGGTGACGATGGCGGCGCTGGCCGGTGCGGCCGTCGCGATGTTCCTGCCGGGGATGAACGGGATGGTTCCGCTGGTCTCCCGCGAGCCGCAGCGCGCCAACGCCACGCTGAAGGTGGCCGACGCGCTCGCCCACCTGATCGGCCCGGCCCTGGCGGGGCTGCTGATCGCGTTGACCGGGGCCGGGACCGTGTACGCGATCGACGCGGGCACCTTCCTGCTCAGCGCCCTGTGCCTGGCGCTCATCCGGCTCGCTCCGGACGCCGCGCCCACGGACGCCCCGGCCGACGCGTCCCCGGCCGACGCGCCCACGGACACCCCTGCCGCCGACTCCGCTGTCCGCTCCGGCGGTTCACTCCGTCGCGACCTGCGCCAGGGCTGGCGGGAGTTCCGCGCACGCACCTGGATGTGGGCGGTGATCCTGATCTGGATGGGCTACGGCGTGCTGGTCTTCGGCCCGCTCGTACCGCTCAGCTCGGCGCTCATCGGCTCCCGGCTCGGCCCCGACGCCTACGGCCTGGCGGTCTCCTTCCTCGGCGTCGGAACGGTGGTCGGCGGCCTGCTGGCGCTACGGCTGCGCCCGGCCCGGCCGCTGGCCGCCGGTGCGGTGGCGATGGCGGTGTACACCGTGCTGCCGCTCTGCGTGGCGCTGGACGCCGGTCTGCCGGTGCTGCTGGCGGGGCACGCGCTCGGCGGCGGGGCCTTGGCGTTCTGGTCGGTGATGTGGGCGACCAGCGTGCAGACCCACACCCCGCCGGCGGTGCTCAACCGGGTCTCCGCGTACGAGTTGGCCGGCTCGGTCTCGGGGATCGCGCTCGGCCAACTGCTGGCGGGCCCGGCCCTCGCAGTGGCCTCGCCGGGGCGGCTGCTGCTGGTGTCGGCGGGCGCCGGCCTGGTGGGCTGCGTGGCACTGTTCGCGATCCCGGCGATCCGTACGCTGCGACGCGCCCCGTCGACGGACGGCGGGAAGCCGCACGCGGGCGCGGGCGCGCCGGACGGCCGGGAGGGTTGGGACGGTTCAAACGGCCAGGACGGTTCAAACGGCCGGGCCGGCCAGGCCGGTCGGGACGGGGACTGAGCGTCACCGACCTGGGTCTGTAGAACGCGCCGGGGAGCCCGGCCTCCCCGGCCGATTTCGCCGCCCGCCGCGACCGCCGCGACCGCCGACCGCCGCGACCGCCGTGACCGCGCCGCCCGGAAGCGACTTTCGACGGCCTCACCTCGGCGGCAGCGGGACGCCGTCCGCCCGGCGTCGTACCCGTAGCACCGCCCCGCCCACCACCAGCAGCATCAGCACCACGAACACGCTCCCCACCGTCGCCAGCCACGCCGGGACGCCCGCGAACATGCGCAGTTCGTCGTCGTAGTACACCTCCCGGTACGGGGTGTCCGACGCCGTCGCGCGCAGTTCGTGGTCCGCGTCGATGCGTTCGGGGCGGGGGAAGTACTGGTCGATCGCCGTGAGGAACGGCCGCCCCGCGCCCGCCAGTTCGCCCAGCGCCGGTGAGTCCCCGGCCGAGATCCGGCCCGCGAAACGGACCTCCGGCCTGTCCCCGCCGATCGAGGCGCGCGGTTCCATCCGGTGGTCGGCCAGCACGTACAGGCCCAGCGACTGCGGCTGGTCCGCCAGGCGGGAGAGGCGCATCGGGTAGATCAGGCGGTCGCTGGCGAAGCTCAGGCGCAGCGGGTCGAGCGTGCCGGCCAGGGTCGCGTTCGCGTCCTCCGGGGCCAGCCGGACCGCGACGTACTCCCACTTCCGGTCCACGTACGGCTGGAGCCCCGTCGCGAGATCCGACGGGAGTTCGAAGCCGTTCGATTCGAGCCAGTCGCGCAGCGCGTCGGGGTCCGTCGCCGTCAGGCGGGCCACGTCGAAGTCGCCGAGGCGTTCGCGGCCGACGACTCCGACCGGGGGCGCCCCGGCGCCCGGCGGCGGCGCGCCGGCCGACGTGCCGTCGCCGTCCGAGGCGAACGGCCAGTCGTCCTCGCGTGGCCAGAAGTAGTGACGGGTACGACGCTCCGGCTCCGTGAGGTCGTCGAGTTCGCCGAAGAGATCCGGATCGCCCAGTTCCACGTCCGCGCGGCTCGGCACCGGCATGATCCACGCGGCCTCCGGCGCGTTCCCGTTCACCGTGAAACGCATCACGATCTGCTCCGTGGCGCCGTCCCAACGGACCACCGACGTCTCCCTGTCGACCCCCATCGTGGCCTGCCGGCCCGGCACCATCGCGCCGCAGCCGCACGCGTACGCCGGTGCGATCAGCGACCCCAGTTGCGTCAGCAGCACCGCGCACACCACCAGAAATGCCCGTTGAGCTTTTCGCATCCCCCGTACCCCCCGAAACCCGTGTCGCGTCGCGCCGTCCCCCGGCGCGTCAACCCAACGCCTCAGACGGCCTGTCCCACCGGTGCGGTTCCTGGTGCCGACTGTGGTGTCATCGGTGCTTTCATCGGCATTTGGACAAAACAGGGATGACACTCAGGCGAAGAGGGGGTTGCCTGAGTCTCCACAGTGGGGGAATGCGAGGCTCATGACCCAGGGTCGAGGGTTGGAAGCGGAGGGTCGGCGCGGCGTGGCGAATGCGGAGCAGGGTGTGCGGGGCAGTACGGCGACAGGGAGCGGATTCGGGGCGGCGGCGAACGGGTACGGCGTCGCACGCGCCCTGCTCTGGGCACTGGCGGCCGGTCTCGCCGTACGGCAGGCGGTGGCCGTCCTACGGCTGCCCCCCGGCGAGCGGCTGCTCGATCTGGAGACCTGGATCGGGGAGAACGGCGTACTGCATGTGTCGGGCTCGCTGTACGAGAGCGGGAAGTTCACCGGCACGCCCTTCGCCGGCCTGGTGCTCAAACCACTCGGACGGGCCGCCGAACAGGCCCTCGGTGTCGCCTGGACCCTCGGCACACTGCTGCTCGTCGTCGCCCTCGGCGTCGTCGCGGCGCGCGCCCTGCCGGGCACGGTCTCACGCCGTACGCGACTGCTCGCCGCCCCGGTCGCGATCAGCCTGCTCATGCTGTCCCTGCCGGTCCGCAACAGCTTCCATCTGGGCCAGACGAGCATAATCCCGGTGCTGCTGGTCCTGCTCGGCTTCTTCGCCGTCCGCGGCGACCGGGGCGAACCCGGCCCCGGCATCCTCATCGGTCTCGGCGCCGCCCTCCAGCCCGCCGTGCTGCTCTTCGCCCCGTTGCTCTGGCTGACGGGCCGCAGACGCCAGGCCCTCACCACGGTCGGCACCTTCGCGGCCTGCACGGCCGTCGCCTGGGTGGCGATGCCGAGCGACACCTGGACATACGTCACCCGCCACCTGGCGGGCGCGGGCCTCGGTGAGAGCCCCGACAGCCTCGCCAACCAGTCCCTGCACGGCGCGCTCCTGCGGGCCGGCCTCGAAGGGCCGCTGGAGATCGCGCTGTTCGTCGTGCTGGCCGCCACCGTCTGCTTCCTCGGGCTGCGCCGCGCGGCGCGCTACGCCTTGGACGGACAACTGCTGCTGGCCGTCGCGATCACCGGCTGTGTGGCCGTCGCGGTCTCGCCCACCGCCTGGCAGCACCAACTGGTGTGGATACTGCTCGCGCTCGTCGGCCGGGTCGGCAAGCGCGCCTCCGACCGGCCCGTGTGGCCCGTCGTCGTGGTGATAGTCATGACGCTGCCGGGCACGATGATGCTGCCCAACATGAGGCTCCTGCACCCCGTGCGGGACAACGTGCTGCTGATCACGGCCCTGGCCGCCGCCTGCGCCGTACCGTTCCTTATGCGTACGTCGCCGTTCTTCGCGCGGCCGATTCCGACCACGTACGCGAAGCCCGTCGCCGCGCGCTGGAGACGCGTCCCGCTCGCGCCGTTCTGGCGGCGGCTCGTCAGCCGGCCGAACCTGCTGCTCGAACTCCTCGCCATCCGCGTCGGCTACTCCGTCTACTCGCACATCCGGGCCGCCGCCACCGGCGGGCGCGAGGCCGCCGAGTCGCACGCGCACCAGGTCATCGCCATCGAGGAAGCCCTCGGCATCGACATCGAGCGGTGGGTCAACCACGCGGTGGTGAAGGCGAAGTGGGCGGAAGGATTCTTCGACTTCTACTACACGTCGTTCCACTTCGTGGTGCCGCTCGTCATCCTCGCCGTCCTGTACGTACGCCGGCCCGCCGACTACCGCTGGGCACGCGCCTCGCTCGCCTTCGCCACACTGCTCGCGCTGCTCGGCTTCTGGCTCTACCCGCTCGCGCCGCCGCGCCTGATGCCGGGCCTCGACTACATCGACACCGTGCACGGCCCGCAGGACCTCGCGAACCCCGACTACGGCCCGATGACCACCATCACCAACCAGTACGCGGCGATGCCGTCGCTGCACTTCGGCTGGTCGCTGTGGTGCGGGATCGTGATCGTGCTCCTCGCGCCCAAGCTGTGGATGAAGCTCCTGGGGCTGCTGCACCCGCTGTTCACGGTCTGCGCGATCGTCGCCACCGCCAACCACTGGGTGCTGGACGCGGCGGGCGGAGCGGTCGTCGTGGGCGTGGGCTTCACCCTCACGTACGTCCTGTCGGGGCCGCGCCGGCTGCAGGGGGCGGCCCCGCCGTCGCCGCTGATGCCATGGCCCTGGCGGAAGGCCGCGGAGCCGGAGGCGGAGAGTCCGGACGGGAAGGGGCCGGGCGACATGACCGCGCCGGGGGTGCGGGACGGGGGTACGAAGTCGGCCGCGCGACAGATCACTTGAGGAAAATCAGTTGATCGGGAGTTGATGGGGAGTCCTATCGTTCCCGTATGACGACGACCGCGCTCCGGCTGGAGAAGATCACCCCCGACAACTTCGAGGCCGCGATCGGCGTGCGGGTCCGTCCCGACCAGCAGCATCTGGTCGCCCCGGTCACGAAGTCCCTCGCCGAGGCGTACGTCCACCAGGACACCGCCTGGCCCCGGCTCATCCTGGACGGAGACCGGGTCGTCGGCTTCCTGATGGCCTTCCTCGACATCGACTTCGCGGGTGACGGCACGGGCAAGGACATCCGCTCGGGACTGTGGCGCCTCAACATCGCGGCCGGTGAACAGGGGCGTGGGTACGGCCGCTTCGCGGTCGAGTCCGTGGCCGCCGAGATCCGCCGCCGGGGCGGCACCAAGCTGACCGCCACCTGGGAGCCCGGTGAGGACGGGCCCGAACCCTTCTACCTGGGGCTCGGATTCCGGCTGACGGGGGAGACGAGCGGCGGCGAGACGGTGGGGGAGCTGGAGTTGGAGACGGTCTCCTGACGTCGGTCCTCACCTGGTCCTCAACCGGTCCTCAACCGGTCCTCACCGCGCCGATGCGGGGGCTCAGGGCGTACGAGCCCCCGCCGGCTCCTCGAAGGCGGCCTCCGCGTCGAACGCGGCCCGTCGCGTCGCCCGGCGCAGCGCCTTGAGGACCGTGGCGCCGATCGTCAGTGTCAGTACGACGGTGAGCACCGCACGGCCCAGGTCCCAGCCGAACGACGTCGCCGCGCAGTACGCGAGGAAGCGCACCAGGTTCTCGTGGACCGGGTCGCCGGGCTGGAACGAGATCCCGGACGACAGCCCGCCGATGTAGGTCCAGCCCTGCAGATTCATGATCGTGCCGTACGCGAACGCGGCCACGCCCCCGTACGCCGCGAGCATCAGCAACTCCCCGCGCCCGCGCAGCCGGTCCGGGCCCGGCAGCAGGCCCGCGCCCATCGTGAACCAGCCCATCGACAGCATCTGGAACGGCATCCACGGCCCGACGCCGCCCGTCAGCAGCGCGGACGCGAACATGGTGACCGAGCCCAGGACGAAGCCGAAGCCGGGGCCCAGCACCCGGCCGCTCAGGACCATCAGGAAGAACATCGGCTCCAGGCCCGCCGTCCCCGCGCCGAGCGGACGCAGCGCGGCGCCGACGGCGGCCAGCACGCCGAGCATGGCGACCGCCTTGGCGTCCAGGCCGGAGTCGGCGATCGTCGCGACGACGACGGCCACCAGGAGCGGGAGCAGTACGGCGAACAGCCAGGGCGCGTCCTGGGAGTGGGCGAGCCCGGAGGCGGAGTCGGCGAGCAGCGGCCAGCCGAAGGCGATGACGCCGATCGCGCTGACGAGGGTGAGCGCGGCGACGGAGCGGGGACCGAGGCGTACGGCGCGGGCCTGGGGGTCGGGCCGGGGCGGCTGGGCGGCGGCGGGGGCCTCGGGATCGGCGGGGGTCCGGCAGTCCGGCCGGGTGGTCATGTCGGGTCCTTGGCGACGGTGGCGAGCGCTCGTCGTACCTGAGAGACCGTCAGCCACTCCTGCGGCGCCACGATCTTCGCGACCTGCGGCGCGAACGCCGGTGAGGAGACGACCACTTGGGAGGTCGGCCCGTCGGCGACGATCTCGCCGTCGGCCAGGATCACCACCCGGCGCGCGAGTTCGGCGGCCAGCTCCACATCGTGGGTCGCCAGCACGATCGCGTGCCCCTCGGACGCCAGCGCGCGCAGCACGTCCACCAGGCGGGCCTTCGCCGCGTAGTCGAGACCGCGCGTCGGCTCGTCCAGGAGCAGCAGCGGGGGCCGGCCCGTCAGTACGATCGCCAGCGCCAGGGCCAGCCGCTGCCCCTCCGACAGGTCACGCGGGTGTGTCCCGTCGGGCACGTGCGGCAGCAGCTCGTCGACCAGCGCGCGGCAACTGCCCGGCACGGCGCCCGCGTCGATGTCCGCCGCCGCGCACTCGGCGGCGACCGTGTCCGCGTACAGCAGGTCGCGCGGCTCCTGCGGGACCAGCCCGACCTGGCGGATCAGCTCGCGCGGACGCGTACGGTGCGGGGTGTGCCCGCCGACGGTGACGGAGCCGGACGAGGGCTCGACCAGGCCGACGAGGGTGGCGAGCAGGGTGGACTTGCCCGCGCCGTTACGTCCCATGAGCGCGACGGTCTCGCCGGGGGTGACGGTGAGGTCGATGCCGCGCAGCGCCTCGATCCGGCCGCGAAGGACGGACAGGCGGGTGACGGCCGCGACGTCGGTGGCCGACGTGGGTCGCGGGCGGCGGTGCAGCAGGCGGCCGAGGGCGGTACGGGGAGTGCCGGGCCGGGCCGGCGGCGCGGTGGTTTCCGAGGCCGGTTCGCTCGCCGACGGGGGCGCCGTTGTGGCGAGTCGGTCGCGCAGGTCGCCCGCGCGGCGGCGGGCGTCCCGTACGGACAGCGGCAGCGGGTCCCAGCCGGCCAGTCTGCCGAGCGCCACCACCGGCGGGTACACGGGGGAGACGGCCATGATCCGTTCAGGCTCGCCGACGACCGGCGTCTCGCCCGGCCCGGGGAGGAGGATGACCTGGTCCGCGTAGTGCACGACCCGCTCCAGCCGGTGTTCGGCCATCAGCACGGTCGTCCCCAGGTCGTGCACGAGGCGTTGCAGCACGGCCAGCACCTCCTCGGCGGCCGCCGGGTCGAGCGCGGACGTCGGCTCGTCCAGGACCAGCACCTTGGGGTGCGGTGTGAGCACCGAGCCGATCGCGACGCGCTGTTGCTGGCCGCCGGAGAGGGTGGCGATCGGGCGGTCGCGCAGCTCGGCCAGGCCGAGCAGGTCCAGGGTCTCCTCGACGCGGCGCCGCATCACGTCGGGGGCCAGGCCCAACGACTCCATGCCGTAGGCCAGTTCGTCCTCGACCGTGTCGGTGACGAAGTGGGCGAGCGGGTCCTGGCCCACCGTGCCGACGAGATCGGCGAGTTCGCGGGGCTTGTGGGTGCGGGTGTCGCGGCCGTCGACCGTGACCCGGCCGCGCAGCCTGCCGCCGGTGAAGTGCGGGACGAGCCCGGACACCGCGCCCAGCAGGGTGGACTTGCCGACGCCGGAAGGGCCGACGAGCAGCACCAACTCGCCCTCGGGGACGGTGAGATCGACCCCCTGCAGGGCGGGGGCCGGTGCGTCGGCGTAGGTCACCGACACCTGCTCGAACCGGATCACCGGGACTTCTCCTTGGGAGTGTTGAGGGGCGGCAGGGGTGCGACGAAGGCCGGGAGCAGGCCGAGCAGGATGCCCGCGGCGGGCCAGAGCGGCAGACCGGGTGTCACGAGCGGTACGACTCCGGGGTGCAGCCCCTCAGGGTCGTACGCGCTCGCCCGGATCATCAGCGCGGCGACCGCCGCGCCGGATCCCGCGACGAGCCAGGCCCGGACGCCCCACAGGTCGGGGCGGTAGCGCGTACGGACCGAACGGCGCCCGCCGAGCCGCAGACCGGCGAGCGCGGCGACGAGCCCGAGGCCGAGGACGGGCAGGCCGTAGACGGCGCCCTCGGCGGCGAGGAGGCCGTACGTGCCCGCGCAGACACCGAGGAGACCGCCGAGCGTGAGCACGGTGGTGGTGTGGCGAACCGCGGGCGGTACGGCGGCCGTCCGGCCGTAGCCCCGCGCGTCCATCGACGCGGCGACGGCGACGGACCGCTCCAACGCGCCCTCCAGGACCGGCAGTCCGATCTGGAGGACGGCCTTCACCCCGCCGGTCGTACGGCCGCGCAGCCGGCGGGCGGTGCGCAGCCGCAGGACGTCGGCGACCATGTTCGGCGCGAAGGTCATGGCGACGACGACGGCGACACCCGCCTCGTACAGGGCGCCCGGGAGGGACTTGAGCAGTCTGGCCGGGTTGGCGAGCGCGTTCGCCGCGCCCACGCAGATGAGGAGCGTGGCGAGCTTGGCGCCGTCGTACAGGGCGAAGACCAGTTGCTCGGCCGTCACCCGGCCCCCGATCCGGATGCCCTTCGCCCAGTCGGGCAGGGGCGCCTCGGGCAACGTCACGACCAGATGGGTGCCGGGGATCGGCGAGCCGAGGAACGCGGAGAAGACGAGCCGCACGACGATGACGGCGAGCCCGAGCTTGACGAAGGCCACGTACGACCGGGCCCACGGCGCGTCGGTCCGCCGGGCGGCGACGACGTAGCCGGCCACGCCGACGAGGAGCCCGAGGAGCAGCGGATTGGTGGTCCGCGAAGCGGCCACGGCCAACCCGAGCGCCCACAACCACCAGGCCCCGGCATGCAGGGCGTTGCTCCGGCTGGCACGGGGCGCGCGGAGGGACCCACCACGTGCCTCCGGCCGACTGCGGGCAGCTCGGCTGCCCCGGTCCGCGCCCGAGGTCGCTTCCGGTGGCGGGGGTGAATTCGTCCCGCGAGCCCGGTGGCCTCCGGCGGGCCGGTCAGTCGCGGCGACGGCGGGCCTGCCAGATGGCGGCCGTGGCGAGGGTGAGTACCGCCGCGGCTCCGGCGAGGATGCCGACCGACGGGGTGTCTCCGCCGTCCTCGTCGGCCTTCTGGAGGCCGCCCGTGGCGCGGGAAGCCGTCGGGGTCGGGGTCGGGCCGGTGTCCGGGATCGGTTCGCCGCAGCCCGACTTCGGGTAGCCCGTGATCCCGCACAGCAGCGCGTCGCTGTTGTAGCGCAGCGGCTTCGCCACCGCCGCCAGCGCGTCCGCGCTCGTCGCCTCCGTGTCCACCCGCGCGCACGCGGCGAGCGGCGCCGGTGGCCTCTCGCCGTCCGGGGCGTCCGCCTCCGTGCCCGGGTCGACGACCACCGCGACGCGCTTGCTGCCGGACTTCGCGGGTGTGGACCCGCAGACAGCCGTGAAGTCCGGTGTCTCACGGGGCTTCGCCGCGTCCTGGCTGTCCGCGCTGACCGCGAAGCGGAAACCGTTGACCGCGCCGTCGGCGGGGCGGGCGAGCGCCGGTCCCTGCGTGGCGTACGTCCAGGCCGCGCCGTCGTTCTCCCAGAACGACCAGTAGCGATAGCCGGCCGCGTGGGCCGTCCCCGCGCCCGGCAAGGTCAGCGCGCCGGTGAACGCGAGCAGGACGGCGGCGAGGGAGACGACTCGCCTCATGACCGGCGCCGCTTCGCCCGCATGACGAACAGCGTCCGGATCGCCGCCACGGCCACGAGCCCGACGGCGATCGTCCACAGGTTCCCGGACATGCTGCTCTTCTCCGCCTTCTGCTCCGCCAGCACCTTCTGCTGCTCCTCGGTCGTCAGCGGCTTGGGCCCGATCCACTTGGGCGCGGGCCCCGTCGCGTTGAGCGCCTTGACCAGGTCGGTGCCGCCGAACGTACGCGGATCGGTGCTCGTCGTATGCGCGGCGAAGATCAACTGGGCGTACGCGGCGGGGCCGTTCTCCTTCGCCCAGGCGGCCGAGTTCTTCTCCAGCCACTTCATCGAGGCCGCCGCCTGGTCGCCGTACCCCGCCGTCGTCAGCGCGACGACCGCGTCCGCCGTGTTGCCGTAGTCCGGCAGCGGCGCGGAGTCCTCGGCGCCGGGCATGGGCGGCTGGTCGAGATGGCCGGTCCTGGCGAGCGCCTTCACCAGATACGAGGCGCCGTTGCGCGCCGCGCGCTCCGGCGTGAGCGGGTGCAGGTCCTGGCAGACGGGCGCCGGGCCGGGCTCGACGCCCGTCGTGACCATCCGCTTCCCGACGCCGCCGAGCAGACCGGCGGCCGTGGCATCGGCGTTGGGGAGCAGTTTGCCGGACTTGTCCGGCTGGTAGCCGAACGCGCCGCCGCCCTCCTTCGCGTCGCAGGGGATCGCGAAGCCGATCAGCGCCTGGTACGGGGACCGGCCCTCCGTCGACAGCCTCTTGACCACCGGGGCACCGCCCGAGGCCAGTGCTCCTATCACCAGCGCCGTGGAGTTGGCGTCGCTGGGAGCGCCCGCGCTGTAGCCCCAGCCACCGTCCTCGTTCTGCGCGGAGGCGAGCCAGCTCATGCCGTTGTTCATGGCGTCGGGGTACTTCACGAGCGCGGCCAGTGTCTGTACGGCGGCGGCGGTCGAGTTGGTGTCGACGACCGTCGTCGCGTCGCACGGCTTCGTGGGGTCGGGGCGGTACGCCGGGAAGGCGCCGCTGTCGCACTGCTGGCCGAGCAGCCACTTGACGGCGGACTTGGCGGGCATGACGTTCACGGCGCGCTGCGCCAGCATCGCGAGGGACTGCCGCCAGACGCCGTCGTAGGTCGGGTCCGTGGCGCCGTACATCCCGGCGGGGAGCTTGACCGGCGGTGGGGCGGGTGCGGCGGGAGCGGCGGGCGCCCGCGCGTCGGCGGAGGCGGCCGGGGCGGCCGAGGCCGCGGAGGGGACGGCGGCCACGCACAGGACGGCGAATGCGGCGCACGCGGCTGCGCTGCGCGCCGCGCGGCGGCGAACGGTGATCATGGCGGGTGGAGCCTCTCCTGCGGGAATGCGGAATGCGGAATGCGGTAGGCGAACTGCGATTGCGGGAACGCGGGATCCGGGCAGGCACGCTGAGGCACCAGGCTCCGGCTCCGTATGCCTCGACGGTGCCGGCCACCGGCGGTTTCCGGTGGCGCGAGCCGGTCACGTCCGCGTCCGGGGTGGTCCGACTCGCCGCCTGCGAGGGCGGCTCACGGTTGCGGGTCAGTGCCGGATTCGCACCGGCTTCCCCCCGTACGGGCATGATGACGACGCGCTCACTCTACCGGCCGCTTTTCGGCCGCCCCGGACACCGCCCCGACGCCGCCGCCGGCTCCACCGGTCCCGCCCGGATGTCGCTTTCGTCCCCGATCGCCGGACGGGGCGACAGGTGCCCCACGGAAGACCGGCGACGAGCGGCGACTGACGCACCGTCAGAAACCAGGTCGACCTACCGTGTCCGGCCCGCACCGCACGGGCCCGTCGTGGCGCGAATCACCACGGTCCGCCCCTCTGCACATCCTTACCTGCCGGTAGATTCGAGGTTCGCTGTGTCCTCCCGTCCACCCGACGGGAACTTGTTCCGGATTGACGCGAGCGGTTACGCTCCGGCGAAAGTGAAGTGAGAAGTGAGGGCCGAGAGTGACCGCTGAGGCCATAGAGGCGGGTACCCCCGCGGGGCCCGGGGCCACCTCCGGCGCGCCGGACCGGCCGCTGCGCATCGCGCTCCTCAGCTACAAGGGCAACCCCTTCTGCGGCGGCCAAGGCGTCTACGTACGACACCTCTCGCGCGAGCTGGCCCGCCTCGGGCACAGCGTCGAGGTCATCGGCGCCCAGCCCTACCCCGTACTCGACGAAGGCGTCCCGCTCACCGAACTCGGCAGTCTCGACCTCTACCGGCAGCCCGACCCGTTCCGGACACCGAAGCGCGGCGAGTACCGCGACTGGATCGACGCCCTCGAAGTCGCCACCATGTGGACCGGCGGCTTTCCCGAGCCGCTGACCTTCTCGCTGCGGGCCCGCCGTCATCTGGCCGCCCGCCGGGGCGAGTTCGACGTCGTCCACGACAACCAGACGCTCGGCTACGGGCTCCTCGGCGACCTCGGCGCCCCCCTCGTCACCACCATCCATCACCCCATCACCGTCGACCGGCAGTTGGAGATCGACGCCGCCGACGGGCGGCGCGCCCGCGCCTCCGTACGCCGCTGGTACGCCTTCACCCGTATGCAGAAGCGCGTCGCGCGCCGGCTGCCCGCCGTGGTCACCGTCTCCGGGACCTCGAAGCAGGAGATCACCGACCACCTCGGTGTGCGGCCCGACCGTATCCGGGTCGTCCATATCGGCGCCGACACGGGCCTGTTCTCGCCGGACCCCGCCGTACGGGAGATACCGGGCCGGATCGTCACCACCTCCAGCGCCGACGTACCGCTCAAGGGCCTGATCCATCTCGTCGAGGCGCTGGCCAAGCTGCGTACGTCGAATCCGGCGGCCCATCTCGTCGTGGTCGGCAAGCGCGCCGAGGACGGGCCGGTCTACCGGGCCATCGAGAAGTACGGGCTCGGCGACGCCGTCCGGTTCGTCAAGGGCATCTCCGACGCCGAACTGGTCGACCTCGTGCGCGGCGCCCAGATCGCCTGCGTGCCGTCCCTGTACGAGGGCTTCTCGCTGCCCGCCGCCGAGGCCATGGCCACCGGCACCCCGCTCGTCGCCACCACCGGCGGTGCGATCCCCGAGGTCGCGGGGGCCGACGGCGAGACCTGTCTGGCCGTGCCGCCCGGCGACGCGGACGCGCTGGCCGGCGCGCTCAACAGGCTGCTCGACGACCGGGAGTTGCGCGAGCGGCTGGGTGCCGCGGGGCGTGAGCGGGTGCTGAGCCGGTTCACCTGGGCGCGCGCCGCCGAGGGCACCGTCGAGCTGTACCGCGCGGCCGTCGCCGCCCGCGCGGGGGCGGCGCGCTGATGGGGCCCTCGGCCCGGCCGCGGCTCCTTCTCCGTCCCTCGACCTTCTGACCCACTCCGTGTCCTCCACCCCGACCGCGAAAGCAGGAACCCGTGCTGACCGTGGACTTCTCCCGTTTCCCGCTCGCCGCCGGCGACCGGGTGCTCGATCTGGGGTGCGGCGCGGGCCGGCACGCCTTCGAGTGCTACCGGCGCGGTGCCCAGGTCGTGGCCCTCGACCGGAACGGTGCGGAGATCCGCGAGGTCGCCACGTGGTTCGCCGCGATGAAGGAGGAAGGTGAGGCGCCACCCGGCGCCACCGCCACCGCGATGGAGGGGGACGCGCTCAACCTCCCCTTCCCCGACGAGTCCTTCGACGTCGTGATCATCTCCGAGGTCATGGAGCACATCCCCGACGACAAGGGCGTACTCGCCGAGATGGTCCGTGTCCTGCGGCCCGGCGGCCGGATCGCCGTGACCGTGCCCCGGTACGGCCCCGAGAAGGTCTGCTGGACGCTCTCCGACGCGTACCACGAGGTCGAGGGCGGCCATATCCGCATCTACAAGGCCGACGAACTCCTCGGCAGGATGCGGGAGGCCGGGCTCAGGCCGTACGGCACCCATCACGCGCACGCCCTGCACTCGCCGTACTGGTGGCTCAAGTGCGCCTTCGGCGTGGACAACGACCAGGCGCTGCCCGTCCGCGCGTACCACAAGCTGCTCGTCTGGGACATCATGAAGAAGCCCTTCGCGACCCGCTTCGCCGAGCAACTGCTCAACCCGGTCGTCGGCAAGAGCTTCGTCGCCTACGCCACCAAGCCGCACCTGCCGACGGCGGAGGGCAAGTGACGTTGCCCGGTCGCGGCCCCGACCGCACCGAACACCTCGTCCTGCCCGGTGTTCTGACGGCGGATCAGGCCGACGAGACCGTCGCGGGCATCCTCGCGGTGCAGCGCCCCGACGGCGCCATCCCCTGGTTCCGAGGCCACCACCTCGACCCGTGGGACCACACCGAGGCCGCCATGGCGCTCGACGCGTCCGGTGAACACGAGGCCGCGGCGCGCGCGTACGAGTGGCTGGCACGGCATCAGAACGAGGACGGGTCCTGGTACGCCGCCTACGACGACGGCGAGGCCGCCCGGCCCACCGACCTGAGCCGAGAGACCAACTTCTGCGCCTATCCCGCCGTCGGGGTCTGGCACCACTATCTGGCCACCGGCGACGAGGCGTTCCTCGACCGGATGTGGCCCGTCGTGCACTCCGCCGTCGAGTTCGTCCTGGCGCTCCAGCGGCCCGGCGGGCAGATCGGCTGGAAGCGCGAGGCCGACGGCACCGCCGTCGACGAGGCGCTGCTGACCGGCAGTTCGTCCGTGCACCAGGCGCTGCGCTGCGCGCTCGCCATCGCGGAGGAGCGCGAAGAGGCCCAGCCCGACTGGGAGTTGGCGGCCGGATCGCTGGGGCACGCGATCCGCGAGCACCCCGAACGGTTCCTCGACAAGAGCCACTACTCGATGGACTGGTACTACCCGGTCCTCGGCGGAGCGATGACCGGGCCGCAGGCGAAGGCCCGGATCGAGGAGGGCTGGGACCGCTTCGTCGTTCCCGGACTCGGGGTGCGCTGTGTGCTGCCCAACCCGTGGGTCACCGGCGGCGAGAGCTGTGAACTCGCCATGGCGCTCTGGGTGGTGGGCGAGTCCGACCGGGCGCTGGACGTACTCCAGTCCATCAGGCATCTGCGCGCGGACGGCGGCATGTACTGGACGGGCTACGTCTTCGAGGGCGAGAAGGCCGTCTGGCCCGAGGAGTTGACGAGCTGGACGGCGGCGTCACTGCTGCTGGCCGTGGCCGCGCTCGGGGGGGACGAGGCGACCACGGCGGTTTTCAGCGGTGAGAGGCTGCCGTCCGGACTTGAGCCGGACTGCTGCGAACAGGGCGGCTGAGAGCCGGTGCCGGCGCATCCGATCAGTCGCCGACGGCGCATTCGATCAGTGGCCGATCAGTTGCCGATGGAGCGTCAGGCTGGATGCTGACGGAGCGTCAGACCCGACGGATCCGGCCGGCCAGTGCGTGGCCGATGAACAGGTAGACCACGGCCGCGAGACCGTAACCGCACACCACCCGCGCCCATGCCTCGTCGAAGGTGAACAGGTCGTAGGACCAGCCGGCGAGCCAGCGCGCCGCGTCCTGGACGAAGTTCACCAGGTCGTTGGCGCGGTTGGCGTCCAGCAGGTACATCAAAATCCACAGGCCCAAGATGAAGGCCATGACATCCGCGATCACTATGAGGATCGTGGCTGCTGCGCTGCTTCCACTGCGTTGACGTGAGGCCATGACGTCCGTGTTGCCGCTTCGGAGCGAGTGAAACCCTTACCTGACCCACATGCTGTGTCTGGTACGCCGACGGCCCCCCGCCCGGTGGGGCGAGGGGCCGCGGTGGTGCGGGTGTGCGCGCCGGTCAGCCGCGCTGGATGCCGGTCGTGTCCTGGAGCAGACCGCGACGGCCGTCCTGTGTCTGGGCGACCAGACCCGGACCGCGCTGCTCGACGGCCAAGTACCACGTACCGGGCGCGAGTTCGGCGATCGGGGACGGCGAGCCGTCCTCGCCGTACAGGGGACGGGCCACCGGCACGGCGAACCAGAACGGCTCGAAGTTACCGGCGGGCGCGCCGTCCTGCTTCTGGCCCGGGGCCCCCGGCTGTCCGCCCTGCGAGGGCTGGCCGGGACCGGGCTGACCCGGCTGGGGGCCGCCGTACGCGGGCTGCGGCTGACCCGGCTGGCCACCGTACGGCTGCTGCTGGGCGCCCGGGTAGCCGTAACCCTGGCCGGGGTGGCCCGGCTGGCCGTACGGCGAGGCGACCTGCGGCTTCGGGGCGCCGACGAGGGGCGCCTTGAGTGCGGGAACGAGCGGGGTGGCGACCGCGCCCGCGGCGAGAACGATCGTGGAGAGCAGGCCGAGGATCATGCCGGCGCCCGCGTTGTCCGCGTCGATGATGTTCCAGAACGCCGTCCACAGGGCGAAGACGGTCAGGGCGACACCGAACTGACCGAGGTCCAGACCGGCCACCTTCCGGCCCGGCATGGCGCGTCCGACGACGATGAGCGCAGCGCCGATGATTCCGGCGATGAACATGCTCATCAGAAGGCCGAGTGCGTCCCAGGCGTTCGAGCTGAAGTTCGAGCAGTCGACGCCCTGCGGGCAGTCGATACCGATCAGGTCGAGGAACGAGGCGATGAACAGCACCACCGCTGCTCCGATCACCACGCCATCGCCTCGTGTGAGGGAGCGGATGTTCACGTGAAAAGTCCTTCGTAGATCGTCTCGTCGGGGCGGTCGCCACCGGCGCGAGGGCGACGGTGCGAAGTGCGAAGCTCGGGGGCGGCTCCCTATCGTACGGATGAATCTACCGTCTGCCCGAGCGGGTCGTCTTCTCGGTTCCGGGCCACCTCGTGAGAGGACAACGGCAAGCCCTCCAACGGTTGCGGGAGTGCGCGCCGAAGAATCGATCGCGGTCTTTTCGTTGTGAATCCGTTGCCGTTTCCCGGCTGTTCGGACGGTGTTCCCGAGGCGTTACCGCCAGTTGTCTCTGCCGGGTGTGCCCGTCCGGCGTTCCCGTCGCCGTTCCCGCCGTGCCGCTATCGCTTCAGGAAACTGCTGATGCCGTCGGCCATTCCCCGCGCCGCCTTCTGGCGCCAGTCGGCGCTCGACAGCAGGGCGATGTCCTTGGAGTCCCGCATGTTGCCGCACTCGATGAAGACCTTGGGCACGGTCGACAGATTCAGTCCGCCGAGGTCGTCGCGGACATCAAGTCCCGTGCCGTCGCCGACGTAATTGGAAGGGGCGCTTCCGGTCGCGCGTACGAAATTGCCCGCGACGCGTTCGCCGAGATCGCGCGAGGGCGCGACGATCTTTGTGGTGTCGGCCCCGCCCGACTTCACCAGCGCGGGAAGGATGACATGGAAGCCGCGGTTGCCGACGCCCGAGCCGTCCGCGTGGATGGAGATGACGGCATCCGCCCCGGCCTTGTTGCCGATTTCCGCACGCTCGTCCACACAGGGTCCCCATGGACGGTCGTTCTCGTGTGTGAGTTTCACCGTCGCGCCCTCTTTACGGAGGAGAGTGCGGAGGCGCTGTGAAACATCGGCGGTGAATTCGGCCTCGGTGTAACCGGCGTTGCCCGCGGTGCCCGTGGTGTCGCATTCCTTGCGGTTGGTTCCGATGTCCACGAGCTTGTTGATCTCGGTGGTGTGCTTGAAGTTGCCCGGGTTGTGCCCGGGGTCGATGACGACGATCCGTCCCGTGAGCGGCCCCTCGCCGGGAGCGGGGCGCGCGTCGCCCGGTGCGCCGTCGTCGCCCGGAGCGGACTTCGACGGGGACGGCGACGGCGACTTCGAAAGGTCCGGCCTCGGCTCGGGGCCGGGGGAGCCGGGCCGCTCGGCGGGGGCGGACGCACTCGCGGCCCGGGCGGGGGCCCCGTCGTCGGATCCGCCGGTGGCCTGCCAGATCATCCACCCGGCGAACGCGCCGGGCACCAGGGCGCCGATCGCGAGCACGAGGGCGGTCCGCGGGATCCGGCGGCGGGGGGCGGGGGAGTGGCTTTCGTCGTACGACACCCGGCGATGCTAGTCCGTGCGGGACGGAGCGTCAGGTTCCGGCGCCGGTACGTCGCAGGACTCGTAGAGACTCGTACGTCGAGACCTCGGCGAACGCGCCGGACGCCAGCGCCCGCAGCCACACCCGGTACGGGGCCTGCCCGCCGTCCGCCGGGTCGGGGAACACGTCGTGGACGACCAGCAGCCCGCCCTCCGCGAGATGCGGTGCCCAGCCCTCGTAGTCACCGTTCGCGTGCTCGTCGGTGTGACCGCCGTCGATGAACACCAGGCCCAGCCGGCCGTCCCAGACCGCCGCGACCTGTGGGGAGCGGCCGACCAGCGCCACGACATGGTCTTCGAGACCGGCCGCGTGCAGCGTGCGGCGGAAGGACGGCAGGGTGTCCATCCGGCCCACCTCGGGGTCGACGACCGCCGGGTCGTGATACTCCCAGCCGGGCTGCTGCTCCTCGCTGCCGCGGTGGTGGTCGACGGTGAGCGCGGTGACACCGGCCGCGCGGGCGGCGTCGGCGAGCAGGATCGTCGAACGGCCGCAGTACGTGCCGACTTCGAGCAGCGGCAGCCCGAGGGCGGCGGCCTCGGTGGCGGCGGCGTACAGCGCGAGACCCTCACCCCTCGGCATGAAGCCCTTGGCGGACTCGAAGGCCGCGAGGACGTCGGGGGAGGGGGAGGGGGTGGGGGCGCTTGCCGGGGTCGGTTCGTACGGGGCGGTCCCGGCGGTCATGTGTTCCTCCTGAGTGGTGCGCGTGGTGCGTGTGTGCGGTGCGGTGTGCTCATGCTGCCGTACGCCGTCCCGCGCGCCGACGCGCCCTACGACCGCACCGCCGCCCGAGGCGCCAGGACCAGGTCGACATCCACCGTGAGGCCGTCGCCGAGATACGTCACCGGGTGGGCGTACGGAGCGTGGCCCGTGGCCGAGCCGGCCAGGACGTACCGACCGGCCGCCGGGGCCGCGAGCGCGTACCTGCCCTCGTCGTCCGCCGTGGTGAGGCCCGCCTGACGGCCGCGAGGGTCGATCAGCGTGACGTTCGCCCGTGCGACGGGCGCGCCGTCGGCGTCCAGCACCCGGCCGCGGAATCCCCGAACGGCGGGTGCGGCGGGCGGGGCGACGTCGTCCTCGCTGCTGGCCAGCAACTCGGTCCGGGTCGACGCCTTGTGGGACGGCAGGAACGCCGCCAGTGCCAGACCACCGAGCACGGCGACGGTGGCGATCACGAACGAGATACGGAAGCCGTGCAGGCTGGGCACCGCCGTGGGACCCGTACCGATCGCCGTACGCGCCAGCACCATCCCGATGACGGCGCTGGAGACCGACGTACCGATCGAACGGGCCAGCGTGTTCAGCCCGTTGGCCGCGCCGGTCTCCTTCGGGTCGACCGCACCGACGATCAGGGCGGGCAGCGAGGAGTACGCGAGACCGATGCCCGCGCCGAGGACCACCGAGATCACGACGGTCTGCCAGGCGGCGCTCATCATGACCAGCCCCGCGCCGTAACCGACCGCTATGACGGCCATGCCGATCATCAGCGAGACCTTGGGGCCGCGCCGCGCCGAGATCCGGGCATAGACCGGTGCGACGAACATCATCGTCAGACCGAGCGGTGCGACGCACAGGCCCGCGACCACCATCGACTGGCCGAGGCCGTAACCGGTGGAGGTGGGGAGCTGCAGCAGCTGCGGGAGGATCAGCGACACCGCGTAGAACGCGACGCCGACCATCACCGAGACGAGGTTGGTGAGCAGCACCTCGCGGCGCGCGCTGGTACGGAGGTCGACGAGCGGGGCCTTGAGCCGCAGCTCCATCCAGCCCCACAGCCCGAGGATCACCACGGCCACACCGAACAGCCCGAGCGTCGTGGACGAGGTCCAGCCCCAGGTGCTGCCCTTGGTGACCGGCAGCAGCAGGGCGACCAGGCCCGCGGAGAGCCCGAGCGCGCCGAACCAGTCGAACCGGCCGCCGGCCCGTACCGAACTCTCCGGTACGACGAGAACGGTCAGCACCATCGACAGCACGCCGAGCCCGGCGGCGCCGAAGAACAGCGTGTGCCAGTCGGCGTGCTGGGCGACGAACGCGGCGGCGGGCAGGGCGAGTCCGCCGCCCACGCCGATCGACGAACTCATCAGCGCCATCGCCGAGCCCAGCTTCTCGCGGGGCAGCTCGTCACGCATGATGCCGATGCCCAGGGGTATCGCGCCCATCGCGAAGCCCTGGAGCGCGCGGCCGGCGATCATCACCGTCAGATCGTCGGTGAACGCGCAGACCAGCGAGCCGACGACCATGACGGCGAGACTCGCGAGCAGCATCCGGCGCTTGCCGTACAGATCGCCGAGCCGTCCCATGATCGGGGTGGACACCGCACCGGCGAGGAGGGTCGCCGTGATGACCCACGTCGCGTTGTCGGGCGAGGTGCGGAGCAGCGCGGGCAGGTCCTTGATGATCGGGACGAGCAGGGTCTGCATGACGGCGACGGTGATGCCGGCGAACGCGAGTACGGGTACGACACCGCCGGGCCCCCGCTTACGCGGAACGGCCCCGGGGGCGGGGCCGGATCCGGCGTACTGGTCGGGTGTCGCTTGTGGCATAGGTGAAGCCTCCGGGCAGGCGAGGAGTGAGCAAGGCCATCAAAAAGGGTGCTTGAGGCCACTAAGTAGATGCGAGCTGAACGCTTCCCGGTGGCCCCGGTATTCCTGACCCCGGTGTTCCTCACCCGCCCGGCACCGCACAGGGGCCTAGGTCCGGCGGCCCCGTCCCGTACACCGATGTCCCCATGTACGGGGCAGGGGTGGGGGTGTAACTATTACCGCCATGTCCCACGTCCCGGCAGGCACCGCACCCGAAACCGACCCCAGGCCGACAGCCGACCCCGAAACCGAGGTCAAAGCCGAAGCCGAGGCCGAGGCCGACCCTGAGACCGAAACAGGTCCCGGGGCCGGTCCCGAGATCGGTTCCGGGTCCGAGTCCGGCGCCGTCGGTACCCGGTCGACCCGTACCTGGGCCGTCATCCTCGCCGCGTGCGCCGGGCAGTTCCTCGTCGTCCTCGACGTCTCGGTCGTGAATGTCGCCCTGCCGTCGATGCGCATCGACCTCGGCCTGAGCACCATCGGCCTCCAGTGGGTGCTCAACGCCTACTCGATCGCCTTCGCCGGGTTCATGCTCCTCGGTGGCCGGGCCGCCGACATCTTCGGGCGCAAGCGGATGTTCCTCGCCGGTCTGGGCGTCTTCACCGTCGCGTCCCTGGCCGGCGGTCTCGCGCAGGAGGGCTGGCAGCTCCTCGCCGCCCGTGGTGTGCAGGGGCTCGGCGCCGCCGTGCTGGCCCCCGCGACCCTCACCATCCTGACCGCCGCCGTCCCCGCCGGACCGGCGCGGACGCGGGCCATAGCGACCTGGGCGGCCGTCGGCGCGGGTGGCGGCGCGGCGGGCGGGCTCGTCGGCGGCGTCCTCACCGACGTGCTGTCCTGGCGCTGGGTGCTGCTGATCAATGTGCCCGCCGGGGCGCTGGTCCTGGTCGCGGCCGTGCTGTGGCTGACGGAGAGCCGGGCGAAGGAGGCGCGGCGCCGGCTGGACCTGCCGGGCGCCGTACTCGTCACGGGCGGTCTGGCCGTCGTCGCCTACGGCATCGTGCAGACCGAGCAGGCGGGCTGGGGCGCCGCCGCGACACTCGTGCCGCTGCTCGGCGGACTGCTGCTGCTCGCCGCCTTCCTGCTGGTGGAGGCGCGCACGAAACAGCCGCTGATGCCGTTGCGGCTCTTCCGGGTACGGGCGGTGTCGGCGGCCAACGCGGGCATGGTGGTGACGGGTTCGGCGTCGTTCGCGATGTGGTTCTTCATGACCGTCTACGCCCAGAACGTCCTCGGCTACACACCCCTGGAAGCGGGCCTCGCGCTCATACCCAGCTCGCTGAGCGTCGTGCTCGGCTCCAAGCTGGCGCCCCTGGTGATGCGGCGCGTCGGCGCCCGGCACGTCGCCGTCCTCGGCGCGCTCGTGGGCGCCGTCGGCTTCGGCTGGCAGTCGATGATGACCGCCGACGGCACCTTCCTCAGGACGATCCTGGGACCCGGCATCCTGATGATGGCCGGCGCCGGGCTGGCCATGACACCGCTCGCCGCCCTCGCGACGGGGAGCGCCGCACCCGGCGAGGCCGGGCTCGTCTCCGGCCTCGTGAACACCTCGCGGACCATGGGCGGGGCCATCGGCCTCGCGGTCCTTTCGACGGTCGCGGCGGCGCGTACGGCGCACGGGACCGGTCCGGGCGCGCTCACCGAGGGGTACGCGCTGGCCTTCAGGACCGGCTCGGGGCTGCTGCTCGCGGCGGCCGTGCTGATGTTCTTCTGGCTGCCGCGCCACTCGGACACGTAACTCCGTTCCCCGGGAGGGCTGTTCAGAGCCAGCCCTGCTGACGGGCGGCCCGTACGGCCTCCATGCGGTTACGGGTGTGGGTCTTGCCGATCGCCGACGAGAGGTAGTTCCGTACGGTCGACTCGGACAGATGCAGCCTCGCCGCGATGTCGGCGACGGTCGCGCCGTCCACGGAGGCGTTCAGCGCGTCCCGTTCCCGTGCGGTCAGCGGGCTCGGCCCCGCGCTCAGCGCGGCGGCGGCCAGCGCCGGATCGACGACGGTCTCGCCCGCGAGCACCCGTCTGATCGACTCGGCCAGCTCCTCCACCGGCCCGTCCTTGACCAGGAACCCGGCGGCCCCCGCCTCCATGGCCCGGCGCAGATAGCCCGGCCTGCCGAAGGTGGTGAGGATCAGGACCCGGCAGTCGGGGAGCGCGTCGCGCAGGTCGGCGGCGGCGTCGAGACCGCTGCGGCCGGGGAGTTCGATGTCGAGCAGCGCCACGTCGGGGTGCGCGGTGAGCGCCGAGGCGACGATGGCGTCCCCGGTGGACACCTGGGCGACCACCTCCATGTCCCTCTCCATGCCGAGCAGGAGTGCGAGGGCGCCGCGCATCATGCCCTGGTCCTCCGCGAGAAGGACTCTGATCATGCCGGTCGCTCCGAATCCGTCGGTGAAGGTGAGGTCGTCGGTGAGGTCGTCGGTGAAGTGGTCGGTGGGGTGCTCCGTGAAGCGGTCGCCATGGTCGTCGGCGCGTCCGTCGTGGGATCCACCGGGAGGACGGCCGTGACCTGGAAGCCGCCCCGTCCCGCCGGTCCCGCGTCGAGCGAGCCGCCCGCCACCGCCAGCCGCTCGGTGAGCCCCTTGAGGCCCGTACCCCTGCCGCCGGTCCCTCTGCCGTCCGTCCCCACGCCACCCGTCCCCGCGCCGTCCGCATCGACGGCGGCCGGTCCGGAGCCTACGCCGCGGCCGTCGTCCGTGATCACCAGCCGGACCCGTTCCGGTGCGCCGTTCACCGTGATCTCGCACCGGGTCGCCCCGCTGTGCCGTACGGCGTTGGTGACGGCCTCCCGTACGACCCAGCCGAGCAGCGCCTCCGTACGCGGCTCCAGCGGCGGCCCCGACTGCCGTACGACGGGCTCGATCCCGGCGGCGGTCAGCGCGGAGCGCGCCCGGTCCAGCTCGGTGGACAGGCTGGCGTCGCGGTAGCCGGTGACGGCCTCGCGGATCTCCGTCAGCGCCTGCCGGCCGACGGACTCGATGTCGGTGACCTGTTCCAGTGCCGCGTCCATGTCGCGCGGCGCGAGCCGGCGCGCGGCCTCCGACTTCACCACGATCACGGACAGCGTGTGGCCGAGCAGGTCGTGCAGATCGCGCGAGAAACGCAGCCGCTCCTCCTCGACCGCCGAGCGCGCCAGCTCCTGCCGGGTGGCGCGCAGCTCCACGACCGTCTCGGACAGGGCCAGGATCGCGGCGGTGACCAGCATCGACATGACCGTGCCGTACGCGATGGCGACCGCGCCCCAGCCGTCGTGGAGCGCCGCGACGACCGCGACGACCACCGTCAGCGGCGCGCCCACCAGGGCGAGGTACCGGCCGCGCAGCACCGTGCCGCAGGCGAGTCCGAACAGCGGGAAGAACAGCAGCCAACTGCCGCCGTAGGTGCCGCCGAGGCCGAACGTCATCACGGCCATCCCGGCGAGCGACCACCAGGTGCCCCGGCTGTTGCGCGTCGCCGGGTGGAAGGCGCGGAACACCACGTTGATGTAGAGGGAGTTGAAGACGAACAGACCGACGCCGCCGAGCCACGGATTGGGGGTCTGGCCCTGGACGAGGTTGGAGAGGGAGCCGAGGCCGAGCAACAGCCAGGGCAGCATGGCGAAACCGGAGGCCGGGCCCGGCCGTTGCCTGCGCCGTGCCTTCGTCGGATTGTCGGTCATACCGTCCTCGCAGACTTGCGGTAGGACATCACAGCGTACGAACCGAAGACCGCCAGCCAGCCGAGGAGCACCGCGACCGCCGCGATTCCCGGGGCGTGGCCGTTGGTCGTGGCCCAGCCGAGTTCGGCGAAGCCGTGGGCGGGGGTGTACTCGGCCACCGTCCGCAGCCAGCCCGGGAAGGCTTCGATCGGGAACCAGAGCCCGCCGATCACCGCCAGACCCATCAGAGCGGCCACGTTGAGCACTCCGGCGGTCTGCGCGGAGAGCCGGTAGCCGTTGCCGATCCCGAACAGCGTGAACGGCAGCGTGCCCCCCCACAGCAGCAGGACCAGCACCACCCACTGCCACGCGTCGAGCCGTACGCCGTTGGACACGGCGCCGGACGTGAGGACCGCCAGGATCGCGGGCAGGACGGTCACCGAACTGGTGACCGCGCGGCCGAGTACGACCTGACGGGGCCGCATGGGGGTGATGCGCAGCTGGCGCAGCCAGCCGAGCGAACGGTCCTCGGCGATGCCCGTGCCGACGCTGACGGCGGCGCCGAGCGCGCCGTAGGCGGCCATGCCGACCATGGCGGTCGTCTTCCAGGCGTTGTCGCCGTCGTCGGCGGCGCCGAGGTTGGTGAACAGCATGTACATCAGCACGGGCATCCCGGCGCTGAAGATCACGAATCCCGGGTCGCGCAGTGTGCGCCGTACTTCGAGCCTGACGTAGTCGAGCATCACACCGTCTCCTTCGCGCCCTGTGCGGCGGCGGGCTTCGTGTCCTGTGGGGCAACGGGCTTCGCGTCCTGTGCGGCGGTGAGCGTGAGGAACGCGTCCTCCAGCGTGGCGTGGGCGACCTCCAGGCCCCGCACCTTGCCGAGGCCGACCAGCGCCATCACGGTCGCGTCGGAGTTGTCCGTACGCAGCCGGGCCCGGTCGCCCCGTACCTCCACCGACACGACACCCGGCAGTGTGCCGAGCCCTTCCGTGCCGTGCCCCGCCAGGTCGAAGGCCACGAGATGGCCGCCGACCGCGCGCTTGATCCGCTCGCCGCTGCCGTCGGCGACGATCCGGCCGTGGTCCATGACGACGATCCGGTCGGCGTTGTCGTCGGCCTCCTCCATGTAGTGCGTGGAGAACAGGACGGTGTTGCCCCGGCGCGCATAGGCCCGCATCGACGCCCAGAACGCGCGCCTGGCCTCCACGTCGAGGGCCGCCGTCGGCTCGTCCAGGACGATCAGCTCGGGGCTGCCCGCCAGGGCGACGGCGAAGCGGACGCGCTGCCACTGGCCGCCGGAGAGTTTGTCGACGCGGCGGGCGGCGAGTTCGGTGAGCCCGGCGAGGCGCAGGGCCTCGGAGACGGGCAGCGGGTGCGGGTAGGTGCTCGCCATGAACGACACGAGTTCGCGTACCGTCGCGCGGCGGATCGGCCCGCCGTCCTGGAGCATCGCGCCGACCCGCCCCGACCGCACCGCGCGCTCGGGGGTGTCGCCGAAGAGGCGGACGCGTCCGCTGTCGGGCTCGTCGAGGCCGAGCAGCAGGTTGATGGTGGTGGACTTGCCGGCGCCGTTGCGGCCGAGGAGGGCGACGGTCTCGCCGCGTGCGATGTCGAGGTCGACGCCGGCCACCGCGCGTACGGCGCCGAAGGACTTGACGGCGCCTTCGACGCGTACCGCCGTGGTCGTTGGCGGGGTCGTTGCCGTGGTCTGTGTCATGCCGACGACGCTACGGAGAGCGCGTGGGGCTCCGGCAGATGCGCATGTACGGACTCGGCCGGGACAAATGTCCTACCGGCGGTCGCCGGGCGGGCCGCGTACACGGCC
>NZ_JBHUZM010000053.1:0-45982 GCF_042667665.1 Streptomyces sp. NPDC057307
GCCCCCGAGTTCCCGGGGCGGCGCCGGACGCGCGTTACGGCGGCCCACGCGGGGCTTCCGGGGCCCGGCCGACGCGGTCGCGGCGGCCGCGGTTCCGGTCGCGGCGTATGGTCGCGGACATGACTCTCGACGCCCTCGGACGCAGCCGCTACGTCAGCCTCACCACCTACCGCAAGGACGGCAGCGGGGTCGACACCCCGGTCTGGCACGCCGTGGACAACGGCGAGTTGTACATCTGGACCCGCAGCGACTCCTGGAAGGTCAAGCGGATCCGTAACAACAGCCATGTCGTCGTGACCGCGTGCGACGTGCGCGGGCGCATCGCGCCGGGCGCGGCGAGCGCCGAGGGGACGGCCCGGCTGCTGGAGGGCGACGAGATCAAGGGGATCAGCAAGCTCCTGGCCCGCAAGTACACCTGGCAGTTCTGGTTCGTCGAGAAGCCGGCCGCGCTCGTACGGCGCGGCAAGCGCGTGCACACCGGAATCGTGGTGACTTTCTGACGCCTTGTCGGCGCGCCGACTTGTGAAACAACCTTGACCTGTAACCAGTTCTTTTCCTGGGAAACGTGACGTCGGCCACTCGCTGAAGCCATACTTGAGTGATCGCACCGCACCGTGCGCGACAATCCCGCGTAGCCGTCACGTAACACGGCTGCGGTTTCATGCCGGCGGGCCGGACGGTTCCCTTACGGCAGTGCGCAGCAGGGCAGGGGCGGGAAAGACAGCGATGACAAGGCATGAACTTCCGGCGGAGATCGGGGCTTTCGCGCGGTACTTCCGTGGGATGACGGCGCTCCTCGACCCGGACGGCGGCTGGTACGCGGTGTTCAGGCAGCGCGATCCCGAAGGACTCCGGGCCTGTCTCGACGGCGCCGAGGTGCCGCCCTGGGACGTGGTCGAGTCCCTGCTCCACGATCTCGCGGCGAGCCACGAGAACCGGCCCGTCGACCGGGAGACCGCCCGCGCGAGCAGACTGCACGCCGCGTCCGCCGCCGCGCACGACCGGCTCCCGGGCGGCCTCGACGCGCTCCGTGAGCGGCTGCGGCTGATGCAGCACGAACAGGCCACGGCCGCGGGCCGCGCCGACGAGGTGATGCGCCGTCTCAGGCTGGTCGCCGAGGGCTCGCCCGAGGCGGACCAACTGGAGTACGACCTGGCCTGGGTCCGCGACGACTACGCGCGCGCCACGGCCCGCTGCACCGAGCTGCGCGAACGCCTCGCGGTCGTCGCCGAGCCGTCGAACGCGCCCGCCTCGCACTCCACCCACGGCGCGCACGGCGCACCCACCCCGCGCTCGTCCTCGCCGGCGCACGCCGCGCCGGAGGCGAGACCCACGGCCGCCGACGGGTGGTACCGCGCCGAGGAGCCGGTGGCCGACGACCAGTCGGTTTTCGGCCGTTCTGACGGCGGCCGGCCTACCGCGCCCGACGAGTGGTTCCGGCCGGAGCCCGGCCGGGGCGGCGAGCCCCGCTCCGGCGACGGCGGCGACCGCGGACGCGACTCCGAGGGCTGGGGCGGCCCGGACAGCCGCCGGGGCACCGGGGACCCGGGCAACCCGGGCGACACGGGCTCCAACCCCGCCGTACGCCAGGACGATTCACAGGAAATGGCGCAGGTGCCCGGCCAGCGCCGCAAGCAGCGCAAGCAGCGGGGCGCGCGCTACGCCTTCACCGACGCCACCGATCCGTCGGCGGCCACGCCCATCACCCCGCCCGCCGCCACCGCGGCACCGCGCGGCGCCCGCTTCGGCGGCGCGCAGGGCTCCGGCAAGGCCCGCGACGGGGACTCCGAGGGCGGTATGACCCGGCAGCAGTCGGAGGCGCGCCGCGCCGCGCTGGACACCGTGGCCGTGCTCGTACGGCTGCGAGCGGCCGGTCGCAGCGGCGAGGCGCACGTGGTGCTCTACGAGGCGGCGGCCGGACCCGCCGAGCAACTGCCGTTCCTCGCCGCCGAACTGCACCGCGCCGAGCTGGGCGCCGACTGGGCGTCGGTGCTGTGGGAGGTGTCGTCCCTGCCACCCGACAGACTCGCCGCGGCGGCGGGCGCGCTCGCCATGGCCGGCCGTGACGCGGACTGCGGTGTACTGCTGCGCCAGGGCATATCCCGCTCCGCCGAGGACATCGGCGAGGTGGTCTCCGCCCTCGGCGACGCGGGCCGCGCCCAGGAGGTCCAGGCGCTGCTCGGGGCCTTCGTCCGGGCCCGTACGCCCGAGGACGCGGCGCGGATCGCGGCGGTCGACCCGCCGCGGCTGGTCCCGCTGCTGCTGGAGGCGGCCCGGGGTGTCTCCACCACCAACGAGCGCGATCTGGCCCGTGCGCTGCGGAGCGCGGGCATCGGCGGCGGCTGACCCGGGCGACGCCGGTTCCCGGCCGCTCCACGGTGCTCTGTGGACCGGCCGGGTGCGAATCATGATCGACTCTGCGGCTTAACAGCGATGGTCTTGCCCCCGTGGGACGGCGGGCTTAGGTTCTCCTCCTACGCACCGTGTCTACGGGCGTAGAAAGTGCTCGGAAAGCACCCGGGAAGCACTGGGGACGACCTCGTGACCAGCCCGGGAAAACGCTCGACCTTCCGCCGAAGGAGCAGCTCGTGGCCAGAGTCGTACGCGCCGCACTCGTCCAGGCGACCTGGACCGGCGACACCGAATCCATGATCGCCAAGCATGAGGAGCACGCCCGCGAGGCGGCCCGGCAAGGCGCCCAGGTCATCGGTTTCCAGGAGGTGTTCAACGCCCCCTACTTCTGCCAGGTGCAGGAGCCCGAGCACTACCGGTGGGCCGAGGCGGTCCCCGACGGGCCCACCGTGACCCGGATGCGGGACCTCGCGCGCGAGACCGGAATGGTCGTCGTCGTCCCGGTCTTCGAGGTCGAGCAGTCCGGGTTCTACTACAACACCGCGGCCGTGATCGACGCCGACGGTTCGTACCTCGGCAAGTACCGCAAGCACCACATCCCGCAGGTCAAGGGCTTCTGGGAGAAGTACTACTTCAAGCCGGGCAACGCCGGCTGGCCCGTCTTCGACACCGCCGTCGGCAAGATCGGCGTGTACATCTGCTACGACCGGCACTTCCCGGAGGGCTGGCGCCAACTCGGCCTGAACGGCGCCGAACTGGTCTACAACCCGTCGGCCACCTCGCGCGGCCTCTCCAGCTACCTGTGGCAGCTGGAACAGCCCGCCGCCGCCGTCGCCAACGAGTACTTCGTCGCCGCGATCAACCGCGTCGGCCAGGAGGAGTACGGCGACAACGACTTCTACGGGACGTCGTACTTCGTCGACCCGCGCGGCCAGTTCGTCGGCGACACCGCGAGCGACAAGGCGGAGGAACTGGTCGTCAGGGACCTGGACTTCGGGCTCATCGAAGAGGTGCGCCAGCAGTGGGCGTTCTACCGGGACCGCCGCCCCGACGCGTACGAGGGGCTGGTGCAGCCGTGACCGAGGCGCCCGCGAACCCGGCCGCGGTTCCCGCCGCCGGCCCGTCCCACGACGACTCGTCCCCCGCCGGCCCGGTCCGGCTGCCCGCCACCGACCTGCACGGCCGGCACCGCGCCGTCCTGCCCGACTGGCTGGCCCTCTACTACCGGCGGCCCATCGAACTCACCCACGGCGAGGGCCGCCACGTCTGGGACGCCGACGGCAACCGCTACCTCGACTTCTTCGGCGGCATCCTCACCACCATGACCGCCCACGCCCTCCCCGAGGTCACCAAGGCGGTGAGCGAGCAGGCCGGGCGGATCATCCACTCGTCCACGCTCTACCTCAACCGCCCGATGGTCGAGTTCGCCGAGCGCGTCGCCAACCTCTCCGGCATCCCCGACGCCCGGGTCTTCGTCACCACCTCCGGCACCGAGGCCAACGACACGGCCCTGCTGCTCGCCACCGCGTACCGCCGCTCCAACCAGATCCTGGCCATGCGCAACAGCTACCACGGCCGGTCCTTCTCCGCCGTCTCGATCACCGGCAACAGCGGCTGGTCCCCGACGAGCCTCTCGCCGCTCCAGACGCTGTACGTGCACGGCGGCGTCCGCACCCGGGGCCCGTACGCGCACCTGTCCGACGCGGACTTCATCGCCGCGTGCGTCGCCGACCTGGAGGACCTGCTCGGGCACACCCGCGCGCCCGCCGCGCTGATCGCCGAACCGATCCAGGGCGTCGGCGGCTTCACCTCACCGCCGGACGGTCTGTACGCCGCGTTCCGCGAAGTGCTCGACCGGCACGGCATCCTGTGGATCAGCGACGAGGTGCAGACCGGCTGGGGCCGTACCGGCGACCACTTCTGGGGCTGGCAGGCGCACGCCCGGAACGGTCCGCCGGACATCCTCACCTTCGCCAAGGGCATCGGCAACGGCATGTCCATCGGCGGTGTCGTCGCCCGCGCCGAGATCATGAACTGCCTGGACACCAACTCCATCTCGACCTTCGGCGGCAGCCCCGTCACGATGGCGGCGGGCGTCGCCAACCTCGCGTACCTCCTGGAGCACGACCTCCCCGGCAACGCGCGCCGGGTCGGCGGCCTGCTGATCGAGCGGCTGCGCGCGGTGGGGGCGACCGTCCCCGCCGTACGGGAAGTGCGCGGACGCGGCCTGATGATCGGCATCGAGCTGGTGAAGCCCGGCACCGACGAGGCGAACCCGGAGGCAGCGGCTGCGGTGACCGAGGCGGCGCGGGAGGGCGGCCTGCTGATCGGCAAGGGCGGCGGCCACGACACCAGCGTCCTGCGCATCGCCCCACCGCTCTCCCTCACGGTCGCCGAGGCCGAGGAGGGCGCGGCGATCCTCGAACGCGCCCTGAACAGCGTCTAGTTCGTGATGCGCCGGACGGGTGGCCGGAGCGGGCCCGTCCGGCGGCGGAGGACAGCACCACGCCAGGTCCCCTCGGCGCCCGGTCCGCGCCGAGCCCGCGCACTGCCCGCTCAGCCACGTCGAGTCATGTCACGGAGCCCATGCCATGAGTAATCGCACGCTCGTCCGGGGCGGCCTGGTCATCACCGCCGCCGACGAAGTCCACGCCGACGTACTGACCGAGGACGGCCGGATCGTCGCCCTCGCCTCCAACGGCTCCGACGTGGCGCAAAGTTGGACCGCCGACCGGGTCATCGACGCCACCGGCAAGTACGTCATCCCCGGCGGCGTCGACGGCCATACGCACATGGAGATGCCGTTCGGCGGGACGTTCGCCGCCGACACCTTCGAGACCGGGACCCGCGCCGCCGCCTGGGGCGGCACCACGACCATCGTGGACTTCGCCATCCAGTCGCCCGGCCAGGCACTGCGCGAAGGGCTCGACGCCTGGTACGCGAAGGCGGACGGCAACTGCGCCATCGACTACGGCTTTCACATGATCCTCGCCGACGTCAACGAGGACTCCCTGAAGGAGATGGACCTCCTCGTCCAGGAGGGCATCACCTCCTTCAAGCTGTTCATGGCCTACCCCGGCGTGTTCTACAGCGACGACGGCAAGATCCTGCGCGCCATGCAACGCGCCTCCCACAACGGGGGGTTGATCATGATGCACGCCGAGAACGGCATCGCGATCGACGTCCTCGTCGAACAGGCCCTGGCCGCCGGACGCACCGATCCGCGCTACCACGGAGAGGTACGCAAGGTCCTGCTGGAGGCCGAGGCGACACACCGCGCGATCCAGCTCGCGCGCGTCGCCGAAGCGCCGCTGTACGTCGTGCACGTCTCCGCCGAGGAAGCCGTCGCCGAGCTGGCGGCCGCCCGCGACAAGGGACTTCCCGTCTTCGGCGAGACCTGCCCGCAGTACCTCTTCCTGTCCACCGACAATCTCGCCGAACCGGACTTCGAGGGCGCCAAGTACGTCTGCTCGACCCCGCTGCGGCCCCGTGAGCACCAGGCCGCCCTCTGGCGCGGGCTGCGCACCAACGACCTCCAGGTCGTCTCCACCGACCACTGCCCGTTCTGCTTCACCGGGCAGAAGGAGATGGGCCGCGGCGACTTCTCCAAGATCCCCAACGGGCTGCCGGGTGTGGAACACCGGATGGACCTCCTCCACCAGGCCGTCGTGGACGGCCACATCACCCGGCGCCGCTGGATCGAGATCGCCTGCGCGACCCCGGCCCGGATGTTCGGCCTCTACCCCAAGAAGGGCACCATCGCGCCGGGCGCCGACGCCGACATCGTCATCTACGACCCGCACGCCCAGCAGACCCTGTCCGCCGAGACGCACCACATGGACGTCGACTACTCGGTGTACGAGGGGAAGCGCATCACCGGACAGGTCGAGACCGTCCTGTCGCGCGGTGAACTCGTCATCGACGGCCGGAAGTACACCGGCCGTGCGGGGCACGGCAGTTACACCCCCCGCGCCACCTGTCAGTACCTCACCTGAAAGTTGGGAGTGGCCCGGCCATGGACTTCGGACTTGTCCTGCAGACCGACCCGCCGGCGTCGGCGGTCGTCGGCCTCATGCGGCGCGCCGAGCGCAACGGCTTCCGTTACGGCTGGACCTTCGACTCCGCCGTGCTGTGGCAGGAGCCGTTCGTCATCTACAGCCGCATCCTGGAGCACACCACCAAGCTGATCGTCGGGCCGATGGTGACCAACCCGGGCACCAGGACCTGGGAGGTGACCGCGTCCACCTTCGCCACGCTCAACGAGATGTACGGCAACCGCACCGTGTGCGGCATCGGCCGCGGCGACTCCGCCATGCGGGTCGCCGGCCGCGCGCCCAACACCCTCGCGCGGCTCGGTGAGGCCATCGACGTCATCCGTGAACTCGCCGAGGGCCGCGAGGCGTTGGTCGACGGCAAGCCGCTCCGGCTGCCCTGGGTGCGGGACGGGAAGCTGCCGGTGTGGATGGCCGCGTACGGGCCGAAGGCCCTGGCGATGGCCGGCGCGCAGGCGGACGGCTTCATCCTCCAGCTCGCCGATCCGTATCTCACCGAGACCATGGTCAACGCCGTCCGGACGGCCGCGTCCGACGCCGGACGCGACCCGGACTCCGTCACCATCTGCGTCGCCGCCCCCGCCTACGTCGGCGACGACCTCGACCACGCGCGCGACCAGTGCCGGTGGTTCGGCGGCATGGTCGGCAACCACGTCGCCGATCTGGTCAGCCGCTACGGCGAACACTCCGACCTGGTGCCCGACGCCCTCACCACGTACATCAAGCAGCGCGAGGGCTACGACTACAGCCATCACGGCCGCGCCGGGAACCCGTCCACGGACTTCGTCCCCGACGACATCGTGGACCGCTTCTGCCTGCTCGGCCCGGCGGAGGCGCACATCGAGAAGCTGCGGACGCTCAAGGCCCTGGGCGTCGACCAGTTCGCCGTCTACAACATGCACGACGCGAAGGAAACGACGATCGACACGTACGGCTCCGAGATCATCCCCGCGCTGAACAGCTGAGCCGGGTCCCTCTCAAGGGCGCCGGGCGGTGACGATCCACACCCCGGCGCCCAGGAGCACCCCCCGCTCCGACTCGTACGGCCGCAGTACCGCCGCCATCTCCTCACGCGTTTGGTCGGGCACGGTCAGCCCCGGCGTCCGCGAGAGATAGAAGTCGACGGCGTCCGGGGCGTCGCGCCCCCAACAGGCGGGTCGCGTCACGGCGTTCACGGCCACGTCCGCGAACCCCGCCCCGGACAGCACCTCCCGGATCCGGGACGGCTCCGAGAGCGACGCCATCGCGGCGGCCAACTCGCCCTGGATCGGGCGGTCCTGGCCCGCCAGTGCGGCCAGTCGGCCGAGCGCGGCCCGCTCCTCGCCGTCCGGCGCCCCCGGGCGCGGACAGAGGAGGGCGAGCCGGCCACCGGGACGTACACCGCGCGCGATGTTGGTGAAGGCCACGACATGGTCGGCGAAGAACATCACGCCGCCCCGGCTGATCACCACGTCGTACGCCCCCGCCGGGAACGGGTACAGCTGCGCGTCCCCCAACACATAGCCGACGTGCGGCAGTTCACCGCCGTCGGTCAGCGACCGGGCACGGTCGAGCAGGGGCGCCGAGATGTCGACACCCGTGACCTGCCCCCGCGCGGCGTGACGGCCGGCCGACCGGGTCGTCCGGCCGCTGCCGCACCCCACGTCCAGGACGCGGTCCCGCTCGCAGATCGCCGCCGCGCCGAAGAGAGCGTCGTCGAAGTCGGCCAGCATCGTGTCGTAACGGCTGTGGTGCTCCGCCCAGTGGGCGCCGACGGGACCGTTCCAGGCGTCGGCCACCGCCGTGGATCCGGCGGCGCTCACACGGACTCCCCGACACCGGCCGGCACGGGGGCGGAGCCGGTGAGGGCCGACTCGACGCGCTCGACCGCGCACATCGCGCCGAAGGCGACCAGATGGACCAGACAGTGATCGGTGCGCGGCGGGACGAGCCACGCCGCCACGTCCTCGTCCGTGACGCGGTACGGGGCGAGGGCCGCCAGCAACGCGAGCCGGGCGCCCGGCCGTTCGTCCCGGCCCGGCAGGTCGCCGCCGGTCAGCGGGAGCGGGGTGACGCCGTCCCAGGAGGCCACCGTCTCCCGTACGTAGGCCGCGTCCTCGTCGCTCAGCAGACCCGCGCCCAGGTGCGCCGCCGTACGCAGCGCGCCGAAGGCCGTGCCGACCGGACTGTCGCCCGCCCACGCGGGAGCCGGGCCCGCCGTCTCCAGCAGGGGCAGGCTGTCGCCGGGAGGCAGCGCGCGGCGGACCGTACGGGACAGGCCCGCGTCGGCCATGTCGCGCAGGATCTGCCCCTTCTGTTCGCCGCCGGGCAGCATGTTCTCGGTCAGCAGCGCCGACACGACGCGGTTGATGAAATGGAAGGCGAGACCCGTCCCGATGTACTCGTGCGTGTGCTCCGCGGGGAACGGCCGCCCGGTGTCCATCCGCCTCCCCCAGGCCAGCAGCCGACGGTGCCCCGGATCGGCCGGCTCCTCGCCGCGCGCGACGGTCTCGGCGAGGCCGTGCTCGCCCGTCGCGTGCAGCAGCACGGTGTGCGCGTCCACGCAGAACGGACAGCGGTTGGCGAGTGACACCCCGGCGGCCACCACCTCCTTGTCCACACGGGACCCCACGCCCGCCAGCAGCGACTCGCGGAGCACGGCCCACGTCGCCGTCAGGAGCGGGGGAGCGGCCGACAGGACGACGAAGGTCGGCGCGGCCTCGAAGCCGAGGTCGGTGGCGAGCCGCGCGTAGACCTCGGCGGTGACGCCGGTCGCGGACTTCGGCGGCTCCGGTGTGGTGTGGCGAAACATTCGCGTCTGAGTCATGGGGCCGATGATCTCCGTGGTCACCGCCCCGGGGCGTCGTACCGCCGATGACATTCGGGCCTGCGCCCGCCGTGCCGTGCCGGGCGGCGACTACTGCGCGGGGAGTAGTGCGGAAGCAGTCGCCGGGGACGACGCGCGGTCCGCCGCGCGCTGGCTACAGTGCCGCCATGGGGGGCGAATCGAAGGGCTCGGCGGCCGGCCGCCGGGCGTGGCTGCTGGATGCGGCGCTGGCGGCCTTGACCTGCGCCGTGGTGCTGGTCGCGGCCGTGGTCGCCGACAGCCCCGGCCCCGACCCGCTCGACGGGCTGTTGATCCTGGTGGGCTGTCTGACGCTGGCCGCGCACCGGCGCGCGCCGGTCGCCGTGCTGCTCGTGACGACGCTCTGCATGCTGGCGTACGTCCTGCACGGGCAGCCCGGCTCCTGGGCCGCCTTCCCGGTACTCGCGGCCGTCCACGCCTCGGCGCGCAGCGGGCGCAGGCCGCTCGGCATCGCGGCGAGCGCGGTCTTCCTCGCCGTGTTCTTCGCCGTCGACCCGCTCGCCGACGACATCGTGGAGCGGACCGTGCTGCTGGTCGGCTGGTTCCTCTCGGCGGGCGTCACCGGACTCGTCGACAAGAACTGGCAGGCTTATCTGCGGCAGACGGAGGAGCGGGCGCGCGAGGCCGAACGCACCCGTGAGGAAGCCGCGTTGCGCAGGGCCGGTGAGGAACGGCTGCGGATCGCCCGCGAGTTGCACGACTCCCTCACCCACTCCATCTCGATCGTCAAGCTGCAGGCGGGAGTCGCGGTGCATCTCGCGCGCAAGCGCGGCGACGAGGTGCCCGAGGCGCTGCTCGCCATCCAGGAGGCGAGCGGCGAGGCCATGCGTGAGCTGCGGTCGACGCTCGAAGTCCTCCGTACGGATGTCGTGGCGGCGGGCACGGGCCTGGACCGGCTGGACGAACTCGTGGAACGGGCCAGGGCGGCGGGCATCGCCGTGGCCGTCTCGGTCACGTACACGGACAAGGCCCCCGGGCCGCTGCCGCAGGCCGTCGACCGGACCGCGTACCGCATCGTCCAGGAGGCCCTCACCAATGTGGCCCGGCACGCGGACCGGGCGAAGACGGAGGTACGGCTGACCCACCGGGCGTGCCACCTGCTGGTCGAGATCGAGGACGAGGGTCCCGCCGCGCCCGGCGATCCGGTCGCGGAGGGCACCGGTCTGACCGGCATGCGCGAGCGCGTCGCGGCGCTGGGCGGCCGGCTGCACGCGGCGCCGGGCGCGGGCGGCGGATTCACCGTACGGGCCGAACTCCCCCTGGAGAGCGCGTGATCGGGGATCCGGAGGCGGGGTCGGAGCCGGAGTCGGAGTCGGTCCGAGTCGTGGTGGTGGACGACCAGGCCCTGATGCGGGCCGGGTTCCGCGCGCTGCTCGACGCCGAGGAGGGCATCGAGGTGGTCGGGGAGGCCGCCGACGGGCGGCGGGGGCTGGACCTGGTGCGGCGGTGTGTCCCGGACGTGGCGCTCATCGACGTACAGATGCCGGTGATGACCGGCATCGAGACCACCCGGCACATCGCGGCCGACCCCGCCCTGGCGGGCGTCCATGTCGTCATCCTCACCAACTACGGTCTGGACGAGTACGTCTTCGACGCGCTGCGGGCCGGGGCCGCCGGGTTCCTGCTCAAGGACACGGAGCCGGTCGAACTGCTCCAGGCGGTCCGCGTCGCGGCGCGCGGGGACGCGCTGCTGTCGCCGTCCGTCACGCGTCGGCTGATCGGGGAGTTCGTGTCCCGGCCGCCGGACCGCTCGACCGCGCCGGGCCTGGAGACGCTGACACGGCGGGAGCGCGAGGTGACGGGGCTGGCGGCGCGCGGACTGACGAACGAGGAGATCGCCGCGCACATGGTCGTCAGCCCCTTCACGGCGAAGACCCACATCAGCCGGGCGATGACGAAGCTGGGCGCCCGGGACCGGGCCCAACTGGTGGTGTTCGCCTACGAGTCGGGGCTGGTGACACCGCGGGGGACGGGCGGCTGAGGTCGCGGTCCGCAGGTTGACGGCCCGGTCTCCACGGGCCGCGCCTGTCGGCCGGGGACTTCGGCCGGGGACGGAGCGCCGAGGCTCGCGCGGCGGTGAAGGACGCGACCGTCGCCCAGGGCCGTTGGTCACTCCGCCACCCGGTGCGTGGGGGGCGGACGGCCCGGAGCGGGGGCGGGCGTCCGCAGTGGTCTGCCGGGCGCGGCGGGCGCCGCCGCCCCCATGCCTGCCGGGCCACCCGGCCGTCCGGCCGGGCTCGGCCGCCGCGCGGTCACGGCACCCGGGCCGTCCATTCCGCCGTACCGAACTTCGTCTCCGCCAGCTCACGCGCCCGAGCCATCTCCTCGTCCGTGACCTTGCCCTCGTCAAGGCCGTACCGCCCCCGGAAGGACGCGATCATCCGCTCGATGACGGCCTCGCGCGGCAGGCCCGTCTGGCGGCGCAGCGGGTCCACCCGCTTCTTCGCGCTGCGCGTGCCCTTGTCGGAGAGCTTCTCCCTGCCGATACGCAGGACTTCGAGCATCTTGTCGGCGTCGATGTCGTACGCCATCGTCACGTGGTGCAGTACGGCGCCGCCGCCCACCACCCGCTTCTGCGCGGCGCCCGCGATCTTGCCCGCCTCGGTGGCGATGTCGTTGAGCGGCTGGTACCAGGCGTTGATCCCCATGTCGCCCAGCGCGCCGAGCACCCAGTCGTCGAGATAGGCGTAGCTGTCGGCGAACGTCAGGCCCTGCACGAGGGCGTCGGGGACGGACAGCGAGTACGTGATGGTGTTGCCGGGCTCGATGAACATGGCGCCGCCGCCCGAGATCCGCCGTACGACGGTGACGCCGTGCCGCTCGGCGGCGGCCGGGTCCACCTCGTTGCGCAGCGACTGGAAGCTGCCGATCACCACGGCGGGGGAGGCCCACTCCCAGACGCGCAGGGTGGGCGGGCGGCGGCCCGCCGCGACCTCGGTCGTCAGGACCTCGTCCAGCGCCATGTGGAGCGCGGGCGGCTGCGGCTCCATGTGGATGAGCTGCCAGTCGTAGTCCGTCCAGTCGGTGGCGTGCGCCAGCGCGCGTCGTACGGCGATGGCGACGCCCTCGCTCGTCAGCCCGTACATCTGCGTACCGGGCGGGAGCGCCGTCTGGATACGGGCGGCGAGACCGACCGCGTCGAGATCGGCGGGCGCGCCTTCGAGTGCCCGGTCGATGGCGTGGATCGCCTCGTCCGGTTCCAGGAAGAAGTCCCCGGCGACCCGGACGTCACGCAGCAGGCCGTCCCGCGCGTCCAGATCCACGACGACGAGCTTGCCGCCCGGCACCTTGTACTCACCGTGCACCGCTGTGCCTCCGCTTCTTCCGCGTTCGCCGCGCGTCACGTCACTCTCCGCGTCACGTCACCACGAACGCGAGTCCGGTGAGTGCAACACGCCCGCCCGGGGGGATCATCCCGGGGCCGCGCCTCCTACGCCCCGGCGGGCAGGCGCGCGCAGCGGCGGCAGGCGCGGGCGGAGGACGCCACCATGCCGTGGGAGAGGGCGGTGACCATGGCCGCGAGGGTGACCAGCGGCCAGTTCGTGGTCAGCGGTGACAGCACGGCGAGCGCGAGCGTGGCGACCACCATCGCCACACCGGCCGTCGTGCCCGCCCAGGCCACGGCCAGCGGCAGCCGCTCCGGTGTCCGCAGCCTGCGCGCCAGCGCGCCCGTGGCGGCGAGGGCCGCAGCCGCGAGCAGGGTGGCGACCGACGCGACGGCCGCCAGTTGGACGGCGACCAGCTGCGCCGTCTGCTGGAGCTGCCAGCCCTGGCCCGAGGTCCAGATCAGATGCCAGCAGGCGATCAGGAACGGGACGGTCAGGGTGACGGACAGCGCGGTCCGCCGGGTCTGCGCGATGGTCAACTCCCGCTGGCAGCTGGGCACCAGCTCCTCGGGTGTGCCGAACTCCCGCACGGCCAGACGGGTGGCCCGGTCCGGGGGCACGCCGGCGCGGGTGTGGGCCTCCACCGTGTCGGTCAGGCCGTCCCGTATCTCCTGGACCATCCGGGACTTGGCCCGGACGGGCCCGTGCAGCGCGGCGGACAGGACGGCGACGTAGTCCGCGACGGGATCGTCGGCCGGGTGCGTGGTGCTCATATCCTTCGTCTCGCTCATGTCGCGGGCCGGGGCGTCGGGGCGGCTGTGGCGGCCGGGTTCAGGACCGAGCCGATCGCCGTCGTGAACTCGTGCCACGCCGTCCGTTCGCTCTCCAGGGTGCCGCGCCCCGCGTCGGTCAGCCGGTAGCAGCGCCGCCGCCGCTCGCCGACGGACTCCCAGCTGCTGCCGAGCAGCCCCAGCCGCTCAAGTCTGTTCAGGGCCGGATAGATCGTGCCCGTACGGAGCTGGAGCGCGCCGTCGCTCCGCTGCTGCACCGCCGCGATGATCGCGTAGCCGTGCAGCGGACCGGGTTCGAGCACGGCCAGCAACAGTCCGTCCAGGTGCCCACGCACCGCGTCTGCCTTCATGAGTAGACAGCCTACCTATAGAACGCATTGGCGTGGTACCTATTGGCAGCCAACTTATTCATGCATCTCCCCGAAGGGGCCCGCGGTGACCAAGCTGCTGCTCTCCATCCATGTCCTCGCCTCGATCCTGGTGGTCGGGCCGATCGCCGTGGCGGCGTCGTTGTTCCCGCGCTACGCGCGCAAGGCGGCCGAGGAGGACGGAGGCTCCGCCGGCGCCGTGGCGCTGCTCCACCGGATCTGCAGCGCCTACGCGATCGTCGGAGTCGCGGTCCCGGTCTTCGGGATCGCGACCGGCAAGCAGCTCGGCGTCCTCACCGACGCCTGGCTGATCACGTCGATGGTGCTGACGACGATCGCCGCCGCGATCCTGGCGCTGGCGATCCTGCCCGGCCAGGAACGCGTGATCGAGGCGTCAGCGGCGGGGGAGGTCACCGACATAGGACGCTCCGCCGCCCGGCTGGCCGGGCTCACCGGTGTCTTCAACCTGCTCTGGGCGGTCGTCGTGGTCCTGATGATCGTGCGCCCGGGTTCAACGACCGGCGCGTGATCCGCCGGAACCCGGACGCGCCCCCGCGAAGAGGGGCGCGCGGCGGTCGACAACCGGCCGGGGAGAGCGGACCGAGGGGCGCCTGCGTGTGGATGCGTCGCGACGGGGCGACGAGTGGGCACTCGTGGCCGCGGCTTGGCGGCACGGATGCGGAGGCTCCGCTGACGAGGTTGTGGTGGAACCTCATCGGCCGGTCGCACGAGGAAATCGAGGCATCGCGTAAGGACTGGATGGAGGGCCCCGTTCACCCGCGCGGTGCGAGGACCGATTTTTTTGCGTGCCGCTGCGATGGTTGGCGTACAAACCGGTCGACGGTGTAGCCGGGCACGGTGTATGGCGCCCTGCGAGCAGAAGACCGCCGTCCGGGCCACATCGCACTTGTCCTCGCCCGCCTGTTGGCCGTGCCGAGGGCTACCTCTTCGATGACGTCGCCCGTGCTGCCGGAGCGCCGGCCGGCCTCGCCGACGACCGGCACGGCCAGACCGTCCGGGCGTACGACAGCAAGGGCTCCTCCGTAGCGGGCCTGTGATCCCCCCCCGCTCGGGCGGGGATACGCCGGTCCGACCGGGACCGCCACCCCTGGCCGGACTGAGACACGAGCGCCTCCGACAGGCCACTTTGTTGCCCGAGCGGAGGTTCATACTTTCCGCCTGGTTCGGACTTCATCAGGGTGTTTCTGCCTGTTCCCGCCCGCTGTTGGCCACGCGGCCAACCGCCGGGGCGACCCGGCGACCCGGCCGGTCGTGGAGGTGCCCGGGACCGTGGGGCGGGATAGGGGTGCGGCGCGGCGCCTCGACGGACACGCTCGCGGTGGGGCTGGGCGACGGGGCGGGCTGCCGGGCGCGTGTCACGGAGTTCCGTCCGTCGCGGGCCGGTCGCCGGGTAGGTTGGCGGCCTCACCGCGAGTCTGCGTACCCCGGGTGTTCCGGGCAGGATTCAGAGGTTCGCGCGAGCGCCGCCGGGACGCGGTGGAGGGCGTCGTACCAGACCAGAGCCATCCTTTCGTGGCCTGCTCGGCTCGGGTGGACGGCGTCGCCGAGGTCGGCCGTGGTCATCGCGTCGTTCATGTCGACGAGATGGACCTGAGGGCCCTTCCGAGCCACGACGGTGGGGATGGCCTTGTTGTAGGACCGAAGGCGCCGCTCGTGGACGGGGTTGTGCTGGGGTGGGACGGTGGCTACAAGGAGTTCGCAGTGCGGTTGGGCCGCGAGAATGTGGTCGATCAACTGGGACAGGCGCTGGGGAGCGTTGTCGATGTCGTAGTTCTGGTTCATGTCATTGGTACCGATGAGCAGCAGGATGATGTGCGGGTCGGTGTCCCGCAGCCAGGTGTTGATGTTGGCGTCGAGCTGGTCGATGCGCCAGCCGGGATGTCCCTCGTGGGCGCGTGTTCCCAGTTCGGCGGGGCCGTTGGTCTGGGACCCGACAAAGGTGATGTGGTGTCCGTCGACCGTCAGCCGTTGCCACAGGGCGACCCGGTAGCCGCCGGGGTAGGTGGTGTAGCCGTCGGTGATCGAGTCACCGAGGGGCATGATGCGCAGGCTGCGCCCGGTGATCGGTGCGTACGTCGTCGTGTCCATGTGGGCTCCGCTGGTGCGCAGTTGTAGTGGATCGGGGAGCGGACGAGCTTCGAAGCAAGGGCCGGGCGGGTGACCGGCGGACAGTTCGGTCACCCGCCCGGTGCGATGCCGGGTGGTGCGGCAGCTCAGCCGACGGGCGGGATCGGCACGGTAGCGCTGATGGGGGCTGAACCGTTGATCATCTTGGTGGCCGCTCCCGCCAGGCGCAGATAGAAGTTGGACGACAGATGCTTGCCGTCGGCATCGAGGGTGAGGAAGTACTGGTTGGTGGGGATCATCGAGCTGTCGGTCGCGGCCGGTGCGATGGCCGTGGCCTCGTCGTACTCGTCGAACATGGCGATGAACGCGTTCTTGGCGCCGCAACGGGCGGTGGCTACGGCCTGCTGCCACATGAAGTCACCAGATTTGCGCGGGATTTCGTTGCGCGGCGATCCCTCCTTCCAGTTCGACCAGGCGAACCCCGGGTAGATGACTGGCTGGTACTCCTGGCCGTTCGCCTTGAGCTTGGCCATGTCGTCGTTGAAGAGCTGCTGGTTGACCGTGGGATTGCCGACGTTCCACGGGGACAGCATGTCCAGGGCGGCGTACACGGGGCCGTACCCCGGCTTGGCATTGGCGTCCGTACGCCACCCCCTGGGGACGCCGCCGATGACGTAGGCGCCCTTGCTCTTGAACCAGTTGATGAGCTGGAGCGAGCTGGCGACGGTGCCGGGCCGGTTGGTGAAGCCGAGGCCCCACAGGTGGACGACCGGCTTGCCGCCTTCCCTCGTGTAGGAGGGCGAGTTGGTCAGACCCAGCGTGCCGTTGATGGTGTTGGTCCAGTCGTTCTGGAGCGCGGAGACCATGTTGGCGTCGGTCAGGCCGCTGAGGTCGTACTCGATGTAGAAGCCGCGGCCGTACTTCTGGGCCGCGTCGCGGGCCTTCGCGTGAATGTCGTTGCGCTGCTTGAGACGCGGCTGGCCGACGGCGGTGACATCGCTGCCGAATCGCTGGAGAGCGGCGCCGTCGATGCCGTACTGCTGCATCCAGTGGAAGTGCTGCTCTATGACCGCTGTCGCATACGAGCTGAACAGCTGGGCCGGCCTGCCGTTGCCGAGCTTGGCGTAGCCGGTCTGTGTCAGCGCACCTGCCGGGTAGGCCGAGGTGTCCGGATACAGCTCGAAGGTCTGGTTGCCGGGGGAGGGAGCGCTGCCCTGGGACCAGTGGGTCCAGTTGTTGATCGGGGAGCCGTCGCCGGCGCAGACGAACCAGCCCTGGTAGCCCACATAGACCTTGCCCTTGACGGCGGAGGCCGCCTTGATCGTCTTGAGGGCCGCGGCGGGGTTCGTGGTCGCTGCGCCCGCTGGGGAGAGGTTGCCGGCACCGGCCCACGCGGCTGCGGCGCCGACGCCGAGCGCGCCCGCGCCTCGCAGTACTTTCCGTCGGCTGTGCTTGGGGTGGGACATGGGGGGCTCCTTCGACTTCGTGGATGTGGATACGGAGGGAGATGCGGATCGGTCGTGTCCGGGCCGGCGGTACGGAACTGTCGGCGAACTGGCTTCGGCCCGGGGAGTGTTCTGCGGGAGTGGCGCGTTCAGCGCGTCGGGGCGGTCACGCGCCGTGGCGCGGTCAGGGAGGCGGGTACCGAGCGCAGCGCGCCGTACCAGACGGCGGCCATCTTGCCGTGGCCGGCCTGGGTGGGGTGGATCCCGTCGGCGAGGTCGGCCGTGGTCAGGGCGTCGTACACCTTCACCAGGTGGACGCGGCTGCCCTTGCCGGCGAGGATCCCGGGGATGGCGGCGTTGTAGTTCCTGACCCTGCCTTCGAGGGTGGAGTTGGACTGCGGTGGGATGGTTGCCACAAACAGTTCGCAGCGCGGCTTGGCGGCACGGATGTGGTCGATGAGGACGGACAGGCGCTGTGGCGCGTTGGCGATGTCGTAGTTCTGGTTGAGGTCGTTGGTGCCGATGAGGAGCAGGATGGTGCGCGGATCACTCTGCTCCAGCCAGGTGTTGATGTTGGCGTCGAGCTGGTCGATGCGCCAGCCGGAGTGACCCTCGTGGTCATGGTCGCCGAGTTCGGCGGGTCCGTTGGACTTGGATCCCACGAAGTCCACGGTGTGGCCGCCGGCGGCCAGGCGCTGCCACAGGCTGACGCGGTAGCCACCGGGGTAGGGAGTGAACCCGTCGGTGATCGAGTCGCCGAGGGGCATGATGCGCACGCCGTCGTTGGATTCCCCGGGCACGTCGGCGAAGGCGGGGGCACCGCCCAGCGCCACGTCGGCGGCCACGACGGCGCCGCCGAGGATGACCACACGTCTGGACATTCTTCTGTGCATGGGAACTCCTGTGGACTCAGCCGGAATCGGGGGATGAGTGCGTGCCGCAGCTCACATACGTGGGGGGCGTCCTGGGCATCGGGAGCCGGGTGCCAGGAAAGGTCTTGCTCTGCGTTACGTCAATACGTGCGGCGTGTTCGACCGATGGGGAACGAGGCGGTGGAAACCTTGTAACTTTCCGCGGGCGATCGGCCCGTTTCGCCGTCTGAACTGGCACAGCTTGACTGCCCGGCCCATCGGCGGCGCGCCGCGGTGAAGAGGAAGGTCCGATGAGGACGGACCGCAACTACTTTTGCAGTGGCACTGGTGTGCTGCCGACAACGGGTGCGCGGGCGAGCTCAATGCCGCTCATGTTCCGGTGGGCATCGGCCGGGCCGTGAGGCGATGCCGGCCCCGGGCCGCAGACTGATGGGCCGTGAGAATCAGCCGGTGCAGCGTGGTTCCCCACACGCGGGCGAAAGCGGGGTCGGTGAGGGGGACGGTCTCCGCCCCGGCGGTGAAGGCGGAAGAGTCCCAGGTGATCAGCAAGGATCGCCCGTCCGGCGGAGTGATGGTCGCTCGTCCCTGTGGCTGGAGTGACAACTCTCCGCTCACCAGCAGGTGCAGAGCGAGTGAGCGAGGGGCGGCTGCGAAGCCCCAGACATCGTCGATCTCGACACGTTCGTCATCGGTGCGCCGGAGCCGGATGCTGCGTCGCCAGGTGATCGGTCGGACCTGCGGAGGGTAGGCGGCGGCGAGATCGCAGATGAACGTGTCGGCGTCATCGGTGCGCGAGACGGTGGCGCCGGTGGCCCGGAAGGAGGAACCCGGTGGCTGGCCGTGGCCGCCGACTACGGGCACGTTGTGGTATTCGCTGGTCATGGACCAGATCCCGTAGCGGTTCTCGCCGAATGTCTCCTTGCGGTACGTGCCCACGCCGGCGTCGACGATCAGCGGACGACCGTCGAGGGCGACGATGAAGGTGCCGACGTCGTTGTGGTTGTGACTCTCGTCGTTGTGGCCGCCCTTGGCCGCCGCGAGCAGGCCACGCGTGGTGCCGGGCGTGCCGCGGGCCACCATTACCTGGGTCTCCGGCAGCCATGAGTGGGCGGGCAGTGGAAACGCGCGGGGCGCCGCGGTGTTCCACCGCCGGTCGAACAGGGCGTCCACGGTGCGGCGTAGGTCGAAGATGCCGTCCGCGGTGGGCAGGGCCGGGTCGGCCTGGGCCCGCAGGGCACGCGCGTGCGCGCTGACCTCGGGCTGGTCGGTGCGTACGCCGTAGCGGTGGAGCACGGCGGGCGCGTGTTCGCGTGGACGGGCGGGTCCGTCCGCGAAGTTGACGGCCCAGCCGTCACCGATCCAGGTGGCGACGGGATAACGGGCCATGGCCCGGATCAGTGGATGGCCGAAGACTCCAGCGTCGGTGCCGAGCAGGGATGTGAGTGTCTCCAGGCATTCGAAGAGGCTGGCGCCGGCGCGCCACCAGTAGTGCGGGCCTTCGTCGCAGCCGCCGTCGCGCGGGTGGGCCGCGAGGTAGTTCTCCAAGCCCCGCACGATGCGGCAGATCAGGGCCACGCGACGCTCGGTGTCCTCTTCGGTGAGGGCGGTGGCCAGCAGCAACTCGGAGTGGATCCAAGGGTTCCAGTTGTTGAGTTTGGCGGTGGAGCCGTCGAACCAGCCCCACTCGGCGCGCTCCAGGTAGGGGCGCAGGACACGGGCGGCGACTTCGCGGCGCAGGCGGCGGCGCACCAGCGGATCGAGTCGGTCGAGTTCATCGCCCGTGATCGCGTCGGTCAGCGCCAGCAGCACGGCGGTTCCGGAGGCGCCGAGGTCCAGGGTGGGGCGCCGTGGGTCGGGAAGCCGGCCGCGCTCGGCACCCAGCACCCGGAAATCGTGGGCGGGCCAGGCCCAGGAGGTTTCCTCGCACAGAGTCCATACCCCGTCCATCACTTCGTCCAGGAAGGCGTTCCGCCGGGAGTCGGTGTCGGGACACAGGGCGACGGCGAGTACGGCCCAGGAGAGCCGGTTCCGTCGGGCAAAGGCCGGATTCTGGTAGTCCCAGCGGTCGCCGTCGCGGGCGAAGCGGGCATACAGGGAAGCGGGCAGGCCCGGCCAGGGCCGGCCGAGCGAGGCGGCGGCCTCCTCCAGGACCCGCGCCCTCGTCCGAGTGTCGATCGCTTCCCAGGCGCCGCGGTCCGTCGAGGCGGCCACCGGGCTCCAGTGGCCGAGTTGAGGCATACGCGAGAGCACGGTGGACGGTGGGAACAGGCGGGTCAGGGACGGATAGCTGTCGCTGTCGGTCGGCAGCGCGGGTATCGGTGCGGGCTGGTGTGGAGTCATCTTGATCCTCGGGCGGGTGTGAGATCGCTGGTCGTGCGGCGCGGGTGCGGCGCGGGTGCGGCGCGGGTGTGGTCAGGTGGTGGTGCCGCTGTGGGTACGCAGTCGTGGTGCGAAGGCCGAGTTGAAGACGCTGGCCGCGGCGCCGACCGCGGCGGCGGAGCCGCTGAGTATCGAGTAGGTGACTCGCACGGGGCGCACACGGCGAGCGACCGGGAAGCGGTTCACGGCAGTCGAGATCTCGGTCAGGTACAGCTCGGCCACGCCGGGCGGGACGGCGGGCCCGCCGACGATCATCAAGTCGGTGTCGTACAGGTCGGTCATGGCGACGGCGCCGCGTGCCACCACGCGCGCCACGTCCTGGATCGCGCCGACGGCCCGCTGGTCGCCGTCGGCGGCTGCCGAGCAGACGGCGTCGTACGTGACGCCGCCGTCCGGTGCGTTCATTCCGGCAGCGGTCGCACGGGCGACGACAGCCGACATCGGGGCGCATTCGGGCACCATCTGCGGGCCGCCGTCCGAGGTCACCAGGCCGAGGGAGTAGGCGGTCAACTCGCCGAATTCGCCCGCGTTTCCCGAGGCGCCGCGGAAGATGTCGCCGTTGAGGAAGGCGCCGCTGCCGGCCCCGGCCCCGAGGTACAGGTAGACGAAGTCGGTGCTGGACTCACCCGCGCCGAGCCACTGCTCGCCGATGGTGGCCGCGGTGGCGTCCTTCTCAAGGATCACCGGCAGTTTCAGTATCCGGCTGAGTTCGGCCCGCACCGGCACGTCGCTCCACTCCGCCCACAGCGGTGGGTCGATGAGAATTCCTTCGCGCACGTCCAGCGGGCCGGGGGCGGCGACACCGACGCCCAGCAGCTTCTGGCCCAAGGGGCCGGCCGCGTCGACGGTCCGGGCGGTCGTCCGCTCGATCCAGTCCAGGCAGGACTTCGGGTCGCTGCGCGCGGTCACCGGGAGGACATGACGTGTTCGGGTGCCGCCGCACAGATCGAGCAGAACGAGGGTGATCATCTCGGGGTCGAGATGAATGCCGACGGCGCAGGCCGCATCCGGGCGCAGCCGCAGTGGTACGCGTGGCTTCCCCGTGGCGGTGGGGCGCCGCTTCTCCTCCACGAGGATGCCGGTCGTGATCAGGTTGCGGGTGATGCGCGAGATCGCCTGGGGGGTGAGCCCGGTGCGCTCGGCGATGTCGATCCGGCTGAGCGAGCCGGCGACCCTGACACACTCGATGACGAGCTTTTCGTTGAACGACCCCAGCGCCGGCTGGTCAAAGGCCCGGTGCCCGTTGCGTCGGCGTACGGCGTTCGCGTCCTCCAGGTCGCCGCGTACCCACCAAAAGGGCTGGTCCGAAGGGCGCCTGGCCTGCTCACGGGCCGCGTCGGCCAGCGAGTCGAGTGCGACGCGGGCGAGTTGTGGCTGATGGCCCAGTTCGAGCTGTGCCATCAGGCACACCGTGGCGGCCCAGCCCATCGAGGCGGTCGCCGGATGCCGCACCGTGCCCGCGGGCAGCCCGGTCGGCCCGCCGGTGGCGCCCCAGGTGATCAGGTGCAGCCGTCGTCCTGCCCAGCGCGCGGCGAGCCGTGCCGGCAGCAGGGGACCGGACGCGGTCCGGGGGGTCCCGTCCGCGCCGCGTGGGGCCTGATCGCTCAGAGAACGGGGAGTCCGAGGCCCTTGGCCAGTGCCGTCCTCGGGCTGCACCCGGCGCATCACCGCGCTCAGACCCGCGTAGCGCATCCGCCGCTCCTCGGCCGTGGCGGGCCGTGTCCGCGGTGCGCCGGGACGGTCGGCCTCGGCGATCACGACGAAGGCGGCGCCGTCCGTGCGCGCCCAGGCGGCGAGCAATTCCAGCCGACGGCAGTTGAGCGGGGGGTCGAGCGGGAGGACGGCGGGGACGTCAGCCGCGCCGTGACGGATCTGCCAGCGCTGCCACACCCGGCCCAGCGCGGTGTGTGAGAGTCCGAGGTGATCGGCGAGCGCACGGGCCGACCAGGCGTGCTGCGGTGGCGAGGGCCCTGCCAAAGTGGCGGCGATGACATCCGACTCGTCGATGCGTACGGGCCGGCCGCTGCGCGGCCGGTGTTCGAGCCCGGCCAGTCCGTGGGTCGCGTAACGCTGCCGCCACACCGTCACCGTCGGTCGCGAGACACCTAGTTCTCTCGCGCTGTCTGAAACCGATACCTCGTCGGCCGCGTGCTGAACGATCGCTAGCCGGGTTGCCCGGTCCTCCCGGCCTGCCGCCCAAGCACGCAATTCGGCCAGTTCCTCATCGGTGAAAGACATCTTGGTCGGCTTTGGCATGGTCGTTCCTCAACACCCCGGTTGTAAAAGTACTTAGTGGCCGTTCCGCGAATATGTAAGGCCAGTTAATGAATAGCTTCCCCGTCGTTACCGCCTAAGCGGCGACCAGGAAGAACGCGCTTTCTGTGTGTCCTATCAGTACACCTGCGATGAACGCCTTGCAACGGCCCGCAGAGAACCTTCGGCGTCATGAGCATTGACGACGCACAATCCACGAGACTTACATGAGGTCCGCTGGCCCAGGGCAGGGCTCAGGCGCTCGCCTTGCGGGAAGGACACACACACGACATGACGATGGTTGACCGGCCGATAGATAAGCCAGCTACTGGGGGAAAACCTCGCGATCGCAGCAGTGGCGGCCCGCCGCGTCGACGCAACAAGGCGCTTTTCTGGTTCGCGCTGCCCGGGACCGCCCTGCTGCTGCTATTCCACTACGTGCCGCTCCTGGGCAACATCATCGCGTTCCAGGACTATCAGCCCTTCACGGGCATCAATCACAGCCCGTGGTCGGGGTTCGGCAACTTCGAGATCCTCTTCAACGGTGACCCCGCGTTCGTGCACGCACTGGTCAACACGCTAGAGCTGACCTTGATCCAGGTGGTGTTCGTCTTCCCGCTGCCGATCCTGCTCGCGCTGCTTCTCAACAGCCTGGTCAGTGAACGGATCAAGCGGATCGTGCAGAACGTGCTCTACCTGCCACATTTCCTGTCATGGGTGGTCATTGTCGCGATCTTCCAGCAGATGCTCGGCAACGCCGGCCTGGTGAACGTCTTCCTCCAGGCCCATGACATGGGCACCTGGAGCATCATCGGCAACCCCGACCTGTTCAAGGAACTACTGACCTCGCAGGTGATCTGGAAGGACACCGGCTGGGCCACCATCCTCTTCCTCGCGGCCCTCTCCCGCGTCGACACCGACCTGTACGAGGCCGCCGCCGTCGACGGGGCGAGCCCGCTGCGCCAGACCTGGCACGTCACCCTGCCGGCGCTGCGCGGCCTGGTGATCCTCCTGTTCATCCTCCGCCTCGGCGACGCGCTGAGCGTCGGCTTCGAACAGATTCTCCTCCAGCAGACCGGCCTGGACAGGAGCACCACGGAAGTCCTGGACACCTACGTCTACAACAACGGTCTCATCGCCGGGCAGTGGGGGGTCAGCGCCGCGGTCGGGCTGGTCAAGGGCATGGTCGGGGTGGCCCTCGTGCTGGGTGCGAACAAGGTCGCCCATCTCTTCGGCGAGGAAGGCATCTACCGCAAATGACCACTCTCACCTCGGGGCGCCGCAGGCCGGCCCGTACGTACAGCGCGATCCCCGGGCAGGCGCCCAGCAGGCCCCTGTGGCGCACGGCCAAGTCCCTGATCCTGCTGGTGTGTGTGGCCCTGGTGGCCATCCCGTTCCTGGCGGTGCTGTCCACCTCGCTCGCGGACGCGGGACAGATCAATACGACCGGCGGCTTCGTCCTCTGGCCCGACCACCCCACGCTCGCCTCCTACCGCGCCCTGCTCGGCGGCGGGCTGGTCTCCCGGGCAATGCTCGTCAGCGTCGGCATCACCGTCGTCGGGACGGCTGTCAGCCTGGCGGCTTCGATCGGCCTCGCCTACGGCCTGAGCCGCCGCGAGAGCTTCGGGCAGCGACCGATCCTGCTACTCCTCGTCCTGTCCCTGCTCTTCGTGCCCGGCGTCATCCCCAGCTACCTCCTGGTCAAGCAACTCGGCCTGATCGACAGCTACTGGGCGCTGATCCTGCCCACCGCGGTGAACGCCTTCAACGTCATCGTCCTGCGCTCGTTCTTCACCAGCCTGCCCACCGAACTCATCGACGCCGCCCGCATCGACGGCGCGAGCGAGTGGCGCATCCTGACCCGCATCGTCATGCCGCTGTCCAAGGCGGCCATCGCGGTCATCGGCCTGTTCTACGCGGTCTCGTACTGGAACGCCTTCTTCAACGCGCTCGTGTACATCAACCAGTCCGCGAAATGGCCCCTCCAACTCGTATTGCAGACCTACGTGGTGAACAACGCGGCGCTCGGCCAGGGACAGACCGCCGACCCCGCCGCCGCGCTCCCGCCCACCGTCGCCCTCCAGGCGGCCATCCTCGTCCTGTCCATCCTGCCGGTCATCGTCGTCTTCCCCTTTCTGCAACGGCACCTGACCAAGGGCGTGATGCTCGGCGCGGTGAAGGGCTGACCACCGCGCACCGCAACATCCCCCTTCGAACCGACCGCACAGAAAAGAGAGGCACCCCCATGAGTGCGCACCTCACCCGCAGGAACGTACTGCTGGCAGGGCTCGCCACTGCCGCGGTACCCGGCCTCGCGGCCTGCGGCGACGGTGTCGCCGCTCGACCGCTCGCGCAGAACGGCAACGTACGGCTGCCGGACCACATCCCCTACCGGGGAGCGTTGCCGGACCTGCCGGCGAGCAAGGCCGGAGTGCTCGGCGGCTACTTCCACTACCCCAAGCGCCCCGTGGCGGCGGCGCCCGACGGTCCGCCCGCCAAGGGCCCGGCGATCAATGTCATGACGCTGACCTACACCCCCGTACCACCGCCGGTGTCGAAGAACCCGATGTGGCGGCAGCTCAACGAAAGCCTTGGCACCGACCTCGACTTCGAGATCGTGCCGGCGGCGAACTACCCGGTGAAGTTCGCCCTGACCATCGCGGGCGGCAATCTGCCCGACGCCATGCTCGTCCTGCCCGTCGCGCCGCAGCAACCAGCCATGCTCAACGCGCTGTTCGAGGACCTGGCGCCCCATTTGTCCGGCAGTGCCGTACATCGCTACCCCTACCTGGCGAACATCCCCAGCAGCTCCTGGCAGCCCATGGTCCTCGCGGGCGGGCTGTACGGGCTGCCGATGCCCCGCGCCAACAGCGGCTCCGCGATGATGTACCGGGCCGACATCCTCAAGCGGAAGGATCTCGACCCGGAGCCGAAGTCGTTCAAGGATTTTTTGCAGCTGTGCAAGGACGTCTCCGACCCCAAGCACGCGAAGTACGCCGTCGGTGACCCCCGCACCACTCTCTTCTTCGTCCTGGAGATGCTGCACGGGGCGAACTACTGGCGTCAGCGCGGTGGCCGGTTCACCTGGTTCCTGGAGGAGAGCGACATCCTCCACCAGGCTCTCGACGCGGTACGGCAGCTCGTGAAGGCACAAACACTGCACCCCGACGGATTCACCACCCTCGGCAAGTTCAAGGACTGGTTCGGAAACGGTCAGATCGCGATCAACTTCGACGGCCTGACCGCCTGGAATCAGAACCTCACCCAGTACGGCGCCACCGACAAGAACTTCGACGTCGACGCCATGCTCGCGCCGGGCTTCGACGGCGGCAGGGGAACCCATTGGGCGGGGCCGACCAACTTCGCGATGCTCTGCCTCAAGAAGGCCCCCGAGCAACGCATCGAACAGTTGCTGCGCGCCTTCAATCTCATGGCCTCACCGTTCGGCACCGACCACTATCTGCTGCGTAAATACGGGGTGGAGGGGCACGACTTCGCCTTCAAGGGCCCCGACCCCGTGCTCAACCCGGTCGGCGCCCTGGACACCGGCCTGCCCACCAACTTCGTCACCGACGCCCCGCAGGCCACCTACTACCCGCCGGACGCCGAGCCGGTACGCCGCCAGCACAGATTCCAACAGCGGGCCGTCGACATACTTGTGCCCGACGACTCCTACGGCCTCTACTCCGAGACCAACGTGACGTACGGACAGACCGCCCGCGAGGAGATCATCGAGGGCCCCCTGAAGGGCTACATGCGCGGCAATGCCGGATGGGGCGACGTCCAGGACGCCGTGCAGAACTGGCGCCGGACCATCGGCGACAAGATGCGCCGCGAGTTCGAACAGCACTGGGCGAGCGTGCACGGATAGATCCGCCGGGCCGGCGCCGCCCGGACGAGCCACGATTCCGACCACCTCGGACCCAGCCACGATTCCGGACCACCTCGGACAAGGATCCACACTGTGCACGACGACCGCCGGTTCACCGAAGACCGCGTCCGCAAGCTGCTGGGGCGGGTCCTGCGCCCCGCCCTCTACAGCGCCGCCCACCCTCTCACTCTCGCTGCCTGGAACGTCGTGGGTGAGCCGGTGCCGTTCAGCGACGCCCTGGAAGCCGCCTACGAACCGATGCGGATCGGCGACACCTGGGGCCGGCCCTGGGGGACCACGTGGCTCAGGGCGACCGCCGACATCCCGGCCGAGTGGGCTGGGCGACGGGTCGAGGCCGTCTTCGACCTCGGATTCGACCTCGACCGTGGCCCCGGCGGGCAGGCCGAGGGGTTCGTCTACCGCGAGGGCTCACCCGTCCAGGGCCTGCACCCGTACAACCGCACTGTGCTGCTCGGTGACGCCGCCACCGGTGGCGAGAAAATCGACCTGCTGGTGGAGATGGCCGCCAACCCGAACATCTCCGGCAGCCAGGCGCGCGGCACCCACTTCGGCTCCCGGGACACCGCGGGTGAGGCCCATCTGTACCAGCTCAGGCAGGCCGAGCTCGCCGTACGGGACGAGAACGTCTGGCACCTCATCCATGACATCGAGGTTCTCGACGAGCTGATGCGGGAGCTCCCCGAGGGTTCCTCGCGACGTCACGAGATCCTGCACGCCCTGCGCCGGGCCGCCGACATCCTCAACCCGAAGGATGTTGCCGCCACGGCGGCCGCAGGGCGCGGGCAACTGGCGGACGTGCTCTCCCGGCCCGCCCACGCCTCCGCCCACACCGTCGCCGCCGTGGGCCACGCGCACATCGACTCCGCCTGGCTGTGGCCGGTGCGCGAGACCATCCGCAAGTGCGCACGCACGTTCACCAACATGACCACGCTCGCCGCGGAGTATCCGGAGCTGGTATTCGCCTGCTCCTCCGCGCAGCAGTACGCGTGGATCAAGGAACGGCACCCGGAGATCTTCGAGCGCATCAAGCAGGCCGTCGCCGCCGGCAACTGGGCCCCGGTCGGCGGCATGTGGGTGGAGGCGGACGGCAACCTTCCCGGCGGCGAGGCCCTCGCCCGTCAACTGGTCTACGGGCGCCGGTTCTTCGCCGAGGAGTTCGGCATCGACCAGCACGGTGTGTGGCTCCCCGACTCCTTCGGCTACAGCGCCGCCTATCCGCAACTTGCCAGGCTGGCCGGCGCCGAATGGTTCCTCACCCAGAAGCTGTCCTGGAACGAGACCAACCGGCTGCCCCACCACACCTTCGCCTGGGAAGGAATCGACGGCACCCGTGTCTTCACCCACTTCCCACCCGTCGACTCCTACGTCGCGGAACTGACCGCCGCCGAACTCGCCCACGCCGAGCGTAACTTCGCGGACAAGGGAGTCGCGACCCGGTCGCTCGTCCCGTTCGGTTACGGCGACGGGGGCGGCGGCCCCACCCGCTCCATGCTGGAGCGGGCGCGCAGACTGGCCGACCTGGAGGGCTCGCCCCGGGTCGAGGTCGGGACACCGGACGACTTCTTCACGGCGGCCCGCGCCGAGTACGACCCCCTGCCGGTCTGGCGTGGCGAGCTGTACCTGGAGAACCACCGCGGCACCTACACCAGTCAGGCGCGCACCAAGCGCGGCAACCGCCGCTCCGAGGCGCTGCTTCGCGAGGCCGAGCTGTGGGCAGCCACCGCCTCGGTGCGCGCCGGGGCCCCGTATCCGTACGAACGCCTGGAGTCTTTGTGGCAAAGGGTGTTGCTCAACCAGTTCCACGACATCCTTCCGGGCACGTCGATCGCCTGGGTGCACCAACAGGCCGAAGAGGTGTACGGCGCGGTGCGTGACGAACTCACGGAGATCATCGAGACCGCGGTGCGCAGCCTCGGGCAGGCGCCTGCCCGTACCTTCCTCAACGCCGGGCCGTACGACCGCCACGAGGTCACTGCCCTGGCAGCAGAGCCCGGCACCGCCGAGCGGTCCGACTTCCCTGGCGGGCAACGGCTGGCCGACGGGCGCCTCGCGGTGCTGGCGGACGTCCCCGCCCTCGGCTCCGGCCACGCCCTGACCGCGCCCACCAAGCCCGTCACGGCGCGGGCCGACGGCGACGGATTCGTCCTGCACAACGGTGCGCTGACCGTGCGGGTCGATGGCGACGGTCTCGTCACGTCGGTGTACGACCACGCCGCCGACCGCGAGGCGATCGCCCCCGGCACCGTCGGCAACCTCCTCCAACTCCACGCGGACGACCCGAACGTGTGGTCCGCGTGGAACATCGACCCCTACTACCGCGGCACCGTGCACGACGTGCGTGAGGCGGACGCGGTGACGCTTGAGGACAGCGGGCCACTGCTCGCCCGCGTCCGCGTCGAGCGCCGCTTCGGCAGCTCCGTCCTCGTCCAGCACCTGGAACTCGCCGCCGACAGCAAACAGCTCACCGTGCGCACGGACATCGACTGGCAGGAACGGGACACGCTCCTCAAGGCCGCCTGGCCGCTCGACGTCCACGCCGAACACGAGAGCGCGGAGATCCAGTTCGGGCACGTACGACGCCCCACGCACGAGAACACCAGCTGGGACGCGGCACGCTTCGAGCTGTGGGCCCACCGATGGGTCCATGTCGGTGAACGTCACTGGGGAGCCGCGGTCCTGAACGACTCCACCTACGGCCACGACATCGCCCGCGACACCCGGGAGGACGGCGGCACCACCACAACCTTGCGTCTGTCTCTGCTGCGTTCCCCGCACAGCCCCGACCCGGAGGCCGACCGCGGGCGGCACACCTTCACGTACGCGCTGCTCGCGGGCGCAGGGATCGAGGAGGCGATCGCCGGAGGATACGCGCTGAACCTGCCGCTCAGGCCCGCCTCCGCCTCGATGGCCGCGCTGCTCGGCGTGGACAACCCCGATGTTGTGGTCGAGGCGGTGAAGCTGGCCGACGACCGCAGCGGCGACATTGTGGTCCGTCTGTACGAAGGGTGCGGCGGAGCGGCGACGGCCACGCTCACGGCGCGCTTCGCCCTCACCGGCGTCAGCGACTGTGACCTGCTGGAAGTCCCGCAGCGGGAACTGCCGTTGTCGGCGGACGACGGGTCCACACCCCTTCGGCTACGGCCCTTCCAGATCCGCACCCTGCGGCTGCGGCGGAGGCGGCAGGGCGGATAGTGCGACCTCGCCCGGCAGCGCGGGCCCGCCCGTCGCTGCCGGGTCCCATGGCCCGGACCCAGACTGCCCACCACCCCTGGCCTCTCGCGGCAACAGGAGAGCACCCCTCACGCGCGACGACCGGAAGCTGGTCGAAGCACGCCTGGAGCGCGTCCTCAACGAGCGCCTCCGACCCGCCGTCCCTCCGCACGACACCCCTGCGTGCGGAGATCTGGTTCACCGACGGCGACCCGTCCCCGTGGCCGAGGGACCGACCGTGCCCACGCGGCCCATCTCACCCGGCACACCCTGGGGGACGAGCTGGTTCGAGGTCACGGGCACCGCGCCCGCCGCCTGGGCAGGGCAAACCGTCGCAGCCGTCCTCGACCTCGGTCTCTCTTTCCCCCCCGCACTCCCGGCTTGAGCAGTCACCTTCGAGCCGCGCCTCTGGCACCGCCAGAAGCGTGTCACCCAGCTGGAGCAGCTCACGTGGGCAGATGGCGTTCCGGATGGCGTCGGCGACGCCGCTCCCGCTCCTCGCCCGGTCAGGGTTCCGCCCCGCTGTACCTCGTCCACCAAGGGAAGTTGCGCTTCGCCGCCGTGACCACGGAGATCTTCCGCCCTCGGAGTGGCACCTGCGATCGTGGGCCGGCTGCCCTCATCCTTGCAGCTACTGCTGACCCGCATGCGGGGCCACTGACGCCGCGGATGCCTCCGAATGATCCTGACCGCCGAATTCCGGGCAGGTGCCGCCCCGCGCGATCCGTGGCGGCAGGCCCCGGACCAGATGTTCGCTTCACCGGCGGCGGCGCCCGCCGACGTTCTCAGAAAGGAAAGAAGATGCTGCAGACCATTCTCGGTGCGACCCTGCGCTGGTATCAGCCCAACGGATGGATTTTCGATCCGGTGCACATGAGTCCGGACACCATTGACTACACCGTTGTGAGCGGGCCACATACGGGCCGTCATGCCGTACAGCAAACGTACTACCACCGCGTCGCGCCGGGCATCGAACTCACCTCCTGGTACGAGGAGGTAGGCACGGTGGTGAACATCATCTGGTATCTGGAGTCGCAGACAAGCCACCGGTTCGCTGCCCTACCCGCGTGGGCGGCCGACGACTTTTCGGTCCTGGTCGGGGACAACCGAGACCCCCAGTACCTCGACGGGGTCGGCGAGCTGGCGGCGACCAGGCCCGACGGCCCCCGTCACTTGCTGTCTGACGACGGCTACTTCGAACTGCTGTGAGTACCTGCTCGCTGCTACTCGCACGAGACGAATCCTTTCCACCGCCGACGGCTCCGCACGCTCCTGCCGATGTGCGACTCGGCCGCCGGTACGCCGACGCTCCTCCGCACGTGGCTCGGCCGGCAGCCGCCGGATGAACCTCTCTTACGACGTCTGCGGTGACGGTCACGCCTTGGTGCTGCTGCATTCGTCGGTGTGCGACCGTCGTATGTGGGACCCGCAGCTACGAGCGCTGCGTGACGCGGGGTACCGCGTGGTGCGGTGCGACTTCCGGGGATACGGCCGCTCCCCGGTGGCAGACCAGCCGTACAGCGATGCGGCAGATGTCTGGGACCTTCTGGACCACCTTCGCCTCGAACGATGCGCCCTGATCGGGTCTTCCCACGGTGGCGAGGTCGCACTGGAGATGGCGGCGACCCGGCCGGAGCGGGTCTCTGCACTGATGCTGCTCTGCTCGGCGATGCCCGGACGCGTCCAGGGCCCCGAACTGCGGGCGTTCACCGAGCAGAAGAATGCGCTGCTGGCCGCCGACGACCTCGCCGGGGCTGTTGAACTCAGCGTCAAGACGTGGCTGGGCCCCGAGGGCGGCGAGGACGTTCGGGAACAGGTCCGGCGGATGCAGCGGCATGCGTTCGAGGCACAGGCGCGGGCCAAGTTCGCCTCGACCGGTACAGCGGTCGACCTGACGCGGATCACAGCCCCTTGCCTGGCCCTGTCGGGAGCGCATGATCTCGCGGACTTCCGGGAAATTGCCGCCGACGTACCTGCGTGGGTCGTCGGGGCCCGCCACCTTGAATTGCCCTGGGCAGGCCACCTTCCTAACTTGGAGCGCCCCTCGGGGGTGACCGACCTGCTGACCGCCTTCCTCGGGGAAACACTCCCTCCGCACTGAGGTGCCACTCCTGACGGGCGACCCGGTGGAGACTCGACGCCGCGCTGGCGAGAACCGTCACCGGTGCGGATCTGGGCGTGGTGTCGCAGCAGCCCGGTCCACGGGAGGCCCCGCTGGTCGAGGCCCTCAAGGACGCGTACCAACTCGCCCCGAAACCCAGGCACTTCTGTCGTACCGCGTGGGGGACTTTCCAGCATCCGGCCTCGGAACTCTTGCCCGGCACCGAGAGTCCGGGTTCGGATTCGTGCAGTTGATGTCGTTCACCCACGAAGGACGGGAGTCCGGGGTTGAGGGGTAGCGGTAGGGCGGTTGGCGCTGAGATCGGTCAAGGTCCGGCTACGCCCCCAGCGCGTTGACACGGTTCTCATACTCGCGGCGGGCCTTGCGCTGTGCCGGGATCGCCGAGGCGACGCGGGGGTCGGCAGCGGTCGAGGAGTTGGCGGTGGGGGCACCCTGGCGGCCGGCGGTGTGCGCGGGTAGGAGGTCGGCGCCTGCGGTACGGATGGCGCCGCGGTTCACATCGTGCTCGCGGGCCGGCGTGGTGATGGACCTGCCGTTCAGGTACGCCGTGCGTACGTCGTCGTTCTTCTGGGCTTTGACTGCGGGCCGGCGCCCGCCCTTGTTGCCCTTGGCCGCGGCGGCCCGCAGTTCCCGCTGGAGGTCGTCGGCGGCGGTGAGGGTCTGCACCATCAACTTCACGGTGGACAGCGGCTCTCCGGTGCGCAGGTGGCGGGCAAGGCGGAACAGGGCTTCTGCGTTGACTCGGTGACCTCCTCGGCTATCAGCAGCCGCGGGACCTCGGCGGGATCCCACTGCTGAGCTCGGGCGGTGGCCGGGACGTCGGGGGCCGCTTTGCGTATGTAGGGCAGGCGCATGCGGCGCATGAGCTTGTCGAGCTCCTCGGGTAGCGCCGGGGCCGGGGGAAACGTCATTGGGGAGTGAGCTCCATGAACACGACAGGCCCAGCCGTACCCCGCTCCTGGACAATGCACGCCCACTTCCTGACGGATCGCTACATCGATGAGGCGACCGTCGCCGGGCATGGCCAACGGCGGGGCGCCCGGGTGGGCCGACTGGAGTGCCGGGCGGCACCTGGAGCTGATGGACCGGTGGGGCATCGGTATCTCTGTCCTGTCGATCTCCTCCCCTGGCGTGTCCTTCGGTGACCCGGCCGCCAAGCGTTCGTTGGCCCGGCACCTCAACGAGAACGGGGCCGAACTCCGTCGTACCCACCCCGAGCGATTCGGCCACTTCGCCTCGTTGCCGCTGACAGACCCCGACGACGCTCTCGCCGAGGTGGAGTACGCGCTCGATCAGCTCGGTGCCGACCGTGTGACCGTCGAAAGCGACTCGGGAGTTCTTCCGCCGCGCGTTCGCCGGATCCGAGGACGCCACCAGGCCCCTGACCGAACAGATCGGACGGCTGTGGTTCGACATGGCCGGTACGCCGTTCCCGCACCAGATCCCCGGACTGGTCAGGGCGTTCGGCAGCGAGCGCGTGCTCTACAGGAGCGACTACTGCTGGACACCGCCGCCGTTCGTCGTGCCTCAGCTCGCCTCGTTGGAGAGTGCTCCGCAGCCCGCGGGGGACACCTGGCGCGCGCCGGCCGCCCGCAACGCGCGGCGGCTCGTCCCCCGCCTCGACGGCCGTTGCCTGACGTCCCGTCAGCGGGGGGCGGTCGTGAGCGGCAGCAGGACCTCGTCGACCAGCGCCTCGGTCTCCGGGCGTTGCGTCACGAGCCGGCGCAGCGCCCGGCCGTGTGGCTCGTCCAGCACCGCCGCGCAGTCCTTGAGCACTTCGATCAGGTCGGTGCGCAACGAGCCGGTGTTCGGTGCCAGGGGTACGCCGAAGCTCACGGCCGGGTCCGTGAGCGCGTGCGGCACCGACTCGGCCGCTCTGGCCGCTGAGTCCGGTCTGCCGCTGCCTCATCTGGCCACCGCTTTAATCCGTGCCGGCTGAAGCAGGTGCTGGAAGAAGGGGCGCGGAGCGGTCGATAGCCTTCTGGGGGAGCGGGAGAAGGCGGCCCCCGGCGCGGACTCCCCGGATTCTCCCCAGGACCCGCCCTGAGCGCCCCCCGTCCGGGCGGGAGACGCAGAACAGCCGGGAGACGTAAAACAGCAAGGTGAGAGGCCCCATGTTCACGACCCGACCGACCCTCCAGGGCACCTTCGGCATGGTGTCCTCCACCCACTGGCTCGCCTCGCAGTCGGCGATGGCCGTCCTGGAGGACGGCGGAAACGCCTACGACGCCGCCGTGGCCGCCGGGTTCGTCCTGCATGTGGTGGAGCCCCACCTCAACGGGCCGGCCGGGGATCTGCCGGTCATCCTCGCGCCCGTCGGCGGGGACGTCCAGGTGCTCTGCGGGCAGGGGCCCGCGCCCGCCGGGGCCACGATCGGGCACTACCGGTCCCTCGGACTCGAACTCGTCCCCGGCACCGGACCGCTCGCCGCCGCCGTGCCCGGTGCCTTCGACGCGTGGATGCTGCTGCTGCGCGACCACGGCACCAAGTCCCTCGCGCAGGTGCTGCGTTACGCCATCGGCTACGCCGAGGACGGCCACGCGCCCGTCGAGCGGGTCGGCCAGACCGTGGAGAGCGTGCGCGAACTGTTCGAGACGGAGTGGACCTCGTCCGCCGATGTCTATCTGCCCGCCGGCCGCGCCCCCGCGCCCGGCGAGCTGTTCCGCAACCCCGCCCTGGCCGCCACCTGGCGCCGTCTGACAGCCGAGGCCGAGGCGGCGGGCGGCGGCGACCGGGTCGCGGAGATCGACGCCGCGCGTGACATCTGGCGCACGGGATTCATCGCCGAGGCGCTGATACGCCAGTCCGACCGCCCCACCCTCGACACCAGCGGCTCCCACCACACCGGCACCCTGACGGCCGCCGACCTGGCCGGCTGGTCCGCGACGTACGAAGCACCCGCGACGTACGAGTGGAACGGCTGGACCCTCTGCAAGGCCGCCGGCTGGAGCCAGGGCCCCGCCTTCCTCCAGCAGCTCGCCCTGCTGCCGCCCGCGCCCGAGCTGCCGGCGTACGGCTCCGCGGAGTACGTCCACCTCCTTACCGAGGGCAGCAAGCTGGCCATGGCCGACCGGGAGGCATGGTACGGCGACGCCACCGACGTACCGCTCGCCACGCTCCTCTCGGAGCCGTACAACACCGCCCGGCGCGCACTGGTCGGGGACACCGCCTCCTACGAACTGCGTCCCGGCAGCCCCCACGGACGCGCCCCCGTCCTCAGCGCCCACGCCACCGCCGTCGCCGCCGGTGACGCCGGCTTCGACGCGCTCGCCCTCCCGGCGGCCGGCGCGGGCGAGCCGACCGTCGCCCGCGACGGCGCGACCCGTGGCGACACCTGCCACCTCGATGTCGTGGACCGCTGGGGCAACATGATCGCCGCGACACCGAGCGGCGGCTGGCTCCAGTCCAACCCGGTCGTGCCCGAACTCGGCTTCCCGCTCGGCACCCGCCTCCAGATGGCCTGGCTGGAGCCCGGACTGCCCAACTCCCTCACACCGGGCCGCAGGCCCCGCACCACGCTCACACCGTCCCTCGCCCTGCGCGACGGCACCCCCGTCCTGGCCTTCGGCACCCCCGGCGGCGACCAGCAGGACCAGTGGCAGCTCCACTTCTTCCTGGCCGTCGCGCTCCGCCCGCCGGTACGCGGCGGACTCGACCTCCAGGGCGCGATCGACGCGCCCAACTGGCACCACGACAGCTTCCCCAGCTCCTTCTACCCGCGCGGAATGCGACCGGGCAGCGTCACCGTGGAGCCCTCCATGGACGCGGCCGTAGTAGAAGGGCTGCGCCGCCGGGGCCACGACGTGACCGTCGGCGAACCCTGGTCGGAGGGGCGGCTCTGCGCGGTGGCCCGCGACCCGAGGACCGGCGTGCTGTCGGCCGCGGCCAATCCGCGCGGCATGCAGGGGTACGCGGTCGGCCGTTAGGCCCTGTCCCGGCGGATCCCGGGCCCCCGAAGGTCCGCCGGGCAGGACCTGGAAGCGTGGGCGCAGACGCCGCCGGAACCGTCGCGAGGGCTGGACGCCGAGCCGCCATCGAGTCGTCACCTCCGCTCCCACCTGCGTTGTCACACCCCTGTGGTTCTCTTGAGGAATGATCGATGACTTCCTGAACGGTGACCTTTCCCCGGTCGAGGCGGCGCTGCGCGACGCGGCGGCCGCCGAGATCATGCCGCGCTACCGGCAGCTCGCCGCCCACGAGATCGTCGAGAAATCCGGCCCCCACGACCTGGTGACCAGCGCCGACCGGGGCGCCGAGGAGCACCTGACCGCCGCGCTGACGGCGCTGCTGCCCGGCTCGGTGGTGGTCGGGGAGGAGGCGGTCCACGCCGACCCCGCCGTGACCGGGGCGCTGCGCGGCGACGCGCCCGTATGGATCGTCGACCCCGTCGACGGCACCCGGCAGTTCGTCCGGGGCGAGCCCGGTTTCTGCACGCTCGTCGCACTCGCCCAGGGTGGCGAGGTGCTGGCCTCCTGGACGTACGCGCCCGCGACGGACGAGATGGCCACCGCCGTACGAGGACGGGGCGCCCTGCTCGACGGCGTCCCCCTGAGCTGCGGCACGCCCGCGCCCGGCGCGGTGCTCGAAGTCGCCATGTCGCACCCGGACTTCACGACGCCCGAGGAGAAGCGGGCGCTGCTGGGGGTCCAGGACGCCGACGACATCGCCGCCCGGCCGTGCGGCTCGGCGGGGCTGGAGTATCTGGCCGTCGCGCGAGGCACGCTCGACGCCGTCGCCTTCAGCTGGGAGCTGGCCTGGGACCACGCGGCGGGCCTGCTGCTCGTCACGGAGGCGGGAGGCACACAGCTGACGCTCACCGGCGAACCCTTCCGCGTCGCGGGTGGTAACGCGCTGCCCTTCACGGCGGCGCGCGACGCGGCGACCGCGCGGCGGGTGCGGGAGCGCCTGCTGGCCGGCGCGCGGACAGCGGCGGAGACCCAGGCGGGAGCGGAGGCAGGAGCGGCGGCGGGCCCCGGGGCCTGAGAGAGCCGCCGTGAGCGGAGCGGCCGGTTCCGTCGCCCCGCCGACAGAGTGTCAGAGGCCAGGAATATCCTGGTTCCTCTGGCCATCGGCTGACGAAGGAGTCCGAAGGTGCCGTCGATGCTCGATGCCGTCGTCGTGGGGGCGGGACCCAACGGGCTGACCGCCGCGGTCGAGCTGGCCCGACGTGGATTCTCCGTCGCCGTGTTCGAGGCCAGGGACACCGTGGGCGGGGGAGCGCGGACCGAGGAACTGACCCTGCCCGGCTTCCGGCACGACCCCTGTTCCGCCGTGCACCCGCTGGGCGTGGGATCGCCCGCGTTCAACGACATGCCCCTCGCGCGGTTCGGCCTGGAGTGGCTGCATCCCGAGCTGCCGATGGCCCATCCCTGGGACGACGGCACGGCCGCCGTCCTGTCCCGCTCCGTCGCCGAGACCGCCGCCTCCTTCGGCCCGCGCGACGCCGGGGCGTACCGCCGGCTCGTCGCCCCCTTCCTCGGCAAGTGGGACACCTTCGCGCGGGACTTCATGACGCTGCCCCCCAGGGGCCTGCCGCACGACACCCTCACCCTCGCCCGCTTCGGACTCGCCGGGCTGCCGTCGGCGAATCTGCTGATGAGGCGCTTCCACGACGAGAAGGCCAAGGGGCTGTTCGCCGGTCTCGTCGCCCATGTCATCGCCCCGCTGAGCGGGATCGCGACCGGCGGGGTGGGCCTGATGTTCGCGCTCGCCGCGCACGAGAACGGCTGGCCGCTCCCGCGCGGCGGCTCCCAGTCCATCTCGGACGCGCTCGCGGCCTATCTGCGCGACCTCGGCGGCACGGTCCACACCGGATTCGAGGTCAAGAGGCTGGACGACCTGCCCCCGGCCCGCGCGTACGTCTTCGACACCTCACCGACCGCGCTCGCCCGTATCGCGGGCCTCGGCCGCGCGTACGACTCGTACAAGTACGGCCCCAGCGTCTTCAAGATCGACTACGCGCTGGACGGCCCGGTGCCCTGGACCGCGGAGGCCGCGCGCCGGGCCGGCACCGTCCAAGTGGGGCCCACGAGGCGGGAGATCAGCACGGCACTGGACCTGGCGTACGGGGGCAGCGCCCCGGCCACGCCGTTCCTGATCACCGCCCAGCCCAGCCTGGTCGACCCGTCGCGCGCCCCCGAGGGCAAGCAGGTCTTCTGGGCGTACGGCCATGTCCCGCACGCCTGGGACGGCGACCTCACCGACGCGATCGAGCGGCAGATCGAGCGCTTCGCGCCCGGTTTCCGGGACCGGGTCCTGGCCCGCGCGACGGCGGGCCCGCCGGAGCTGGCGGCCCGTAACGCCAACTATGTGGGCGGGGACATCGCCACCGGCTCCGTCGCCGGTCTGCGGCTGCTGGTGCGGCCCAAGCTCTCGCTGTCGCCGTACAGCACCCAGCACCCGGCGGTCTTCATCTGCTCGTCGGCGACCCCGCCGGGGCCCGGCGTGCACGGCATGTCCGGGCAGAACGCGGCGAAGGCGGTCTGGCGCAGGCTGCGCGCGAGCGCCTGACCGCCGAGTTCGTCGCCGACGCCCCGCCGGGAGCGTTCTCCCGGCGGGCGGGCCCCGCCGATTCCTGAGACGCTGGTTGGCGTCCGGGCGCCCCGGGCATCCGGCGTACCCGGCCGGGCCCACCCCCATAGCGACGCCGACGCCGAGCCGTGCACGGAGCACCTGCCCGCCGGGAGACGCCCCCGGACGCGCCCACCGGCCGCCCCGCCGCCCCCACGGGCCGCCCGCGAGGCGCGTGGCCGACCGCCGCCCAAGAAGGGATGGACCGCCATGAGCACATTCACCACCACCGACGGCACCGAGATCTTCTACAAGGACTGGGGCACGGGCCGCCCCGTGGTGTTCAGCCACGGCTGGCCGCTGAACGCCGACGCCTGGGACGGCCAGCTCCGAGTCGTCGCGGAGAACGGCTTCCGCGGCATCGCGCACGACCGCAGGGGCCACGGCCGCTCCGGCCAGCCCTGGCAGGGCAACGACATGGATACCTACGCCGACGACCTCGCGGGGCTGCTCGACGAGCTGGACATCCGCGACGCCGTCCTCGTCGGCCACTCCACGGGCGGCGGCGAGGTCGCCCGCTACATCGGCCGCCACGGGACCTCCCGCGTCTCCAAGGCGGTGCTCCTGAGCGCGGTGCCCCCACTGATGCTGCGGACCGACGCCAACCCCGACGGCCTGCCCCTCAGCGCCTTCGACGACATCCGCGCGGGCGTGGCCGCCAACCGCTCGCAGTTCTACCAGGACCTGTCCGACCTGTTCTACGGCTTTAACCGCCCCGGCGCCGCCGTGTCACAGGGCATGCGCGACGCGTTCTGGCTGTGGAGCATGCAGGTCGGCAGTAAGGCGGCGTACGACTGCGTGAAGCAGTTCTCCGAGACGGACTTCACGGAGGACCTGAAGCGGTTCGACATCCCCACGCTCGTCCTGCACGGCGACGAAGACCAGATCGTGCCCATCGTGGCCGCCGGCCCCAGGTCCGCCGAGCTGATCAAGGACGCCACGCTGAAGGTCTATCCGGGCGCCCCGCACGGTCTGTACGGCGACCACGAGCAGGAGTTCAACGCCGATCTGCTGGCCTTCGTCGGCGACTGAAGCGGTTCGGACCCGCCGAGGCGTACGCGCAGGCAGCGCAAGGTTGATGTCGGATTCCCGCCAGCCCCGCCACCCCATGTGACGGATGCTTGACGCATGCACACCGACACCGAGCGCTGCTTGCGCGCCGTCCGCTCCAAGGACGCGCGATTCGACGGATGGTTCTTCACAGCCGTCCTGACCACCGGTATCTACTGCCGTCCGAGCTGCCCGGTCGTGCCCCCCAAGGCCGAGAACATGGTCTTCCACCCGAGCGCGGCCGCCTGCCAGCAGGCCGGATTCCGCGCCTGCAAACGCTGCCGGCCCGACACCAGCCCCGGCTCGCCCGAGTGGAACGCCCGCGCCGACTCCGTCGCCCGCGCCATGCGTCTGATCCAGGACGGGATCGTCGACCGCGAGGGCGTCACCGGACTCGCCGGGCGGCTCGGCTACTCGGAGCGGCAGATCGAGCGCCAGCTGCTCGCCGAACTCGGCGCGGGCCCGCTCGCGCTGGCGCGCGCCCAGCGGGCCCAGACCGCCCGGCTGCTCATCGAGACGACCGCGCTGCCGATGGCGGAGGTCGCCTTCGCCGCCGGTTTCTCGTCGATCCGCACCTTCAACGACACCGTCCGCGAGGTGTTCGCCCTCGCCCCGACCGAGCTGCGGGCACGCGGCGCCCGGCGGCCGGACAACGCCGCCCCCGGCCCCCGGACTCCCGGAGTGATCTCTCTGCGGCTGCCCTTCCGCGCACCGCTCACCCCCGACAACCTCTTCGGACACCTGGCGGCGACGGCGGTCCCGGGCGTCGAGGAGTGGCGGGACGGCGCGTACCGGCGCACGCTCTCCCTTCCGTACGGACACGGCATCGTCGCCCTCACACCGAAGCCCGACCACATCGGCTGCCGGCTCGCGCTGACCGACCCGCGCGACCTCACCGTCGCCATCAGCCGCTGCCGCCGCATGCTCGACCTGGACGCCGACCCGGTGGCCGTGGACGAGCAGTTGCGCACCGACCCGCTGCTCGCCCCGCTGGTCGACAAGGCGCCGGGCCGGCGGGTGCCGGGCACCGCCGACGCCGCCGAGTTCGCCGTACGCGCGGTGCTCGGCCAGCAGGTCTCCACCGCCGCCGCGCGTACGCACGCCGCCCGGCTCGTCACCGCGTACGGCACACCCGTGGACGACCCCGAGGGCGGCCTCACCCATCTCTTCCCCACCCCCGACGCGCTGGCCGGGCTGGACCCCGAGGCCCTCGCACTGCCGCGCAGCCGCCGCACCACGCTCACGACCCTGGTCGCCGCACTGGCCGACGGCACACTGCCGCTCGGCACGGACAGCGACTGGGACGAGGCCAGGGCCCGGCTCCACGCGCTGCCCGGATTCGGTCCGTGGACCGTCGAGGCGATCGCGATGCGCGCGCTCGGCGACCCGGACGCCTTCCTGCCGACCGACCTCGGTATCCGCCGCGCCGCGCGGGCGCTCGGGCTGCCGTCGACACCCGCCGCGCTCACGGCGCGCGCCGCCGGCTGGCGGCCCTGGCGCGCGTACGCCGTGCAGTATCTCTGGGCCACCGAGGACCACGCCATCAACGTCCTTCCCGCGTAAAGGAGTTCACCGCATGACCAGCAGATCGCACACCGTGGTCGACAGTCCGTACGGGCCGCTGACACTCGTGGCCACCGACGGAGTGCTGAGCGCGCTCTACATGACCGAGCAGCGCCACCGCCCGTCGCAGGAGACCTTCGGCGAGGTGGACGCCCGCCCGTTCGGCGGCGTGATCGACCAGCTCGACGAGTACTTCGCGGGCGAGCGCACCGAGTTCGACCTGCCGCTGCGGCTGCACGGCACACCGTTCCAGCGGAGCGTCTGGGAGCAGCTGCGGGCGATCCCGTACGGCGAGACCCGCAGTTACGGTCAACTGGCCGACGCGCTCGGCAAGTCGGGGGCGTCGCGCGCGGTCGGACTCGCCAACGGCAGGAACCCGGTGGGCATCATCGTGCCGTGCCACCGGGTGATCGGCTCGACGGGCAGCCTCACCGGATACGGCGGCGGGCTGGACCGCAAGCAGCGCCTGCTGGTGTTCGAGGGCGCGGCACGGCCGGACGCCGGGAGCAGCGGCGCGGGCACCCTGTTCTGACCGGCGCGGGCCCGCGCCTCCTCACTCCTCGTCGAACCGCTTGAGCAGCGTGGGCAGCGCCGTGCCGATCGGCTCGCGGATGATCTCGTCGGCCTGCCCGTCGTACGGCGTCGGCTCGGCGTTCACCACGATGAACCGCGCCCCGTGCTCGGCCGCGATCCCCGCCAGCGAGGCGGCGGGCTGCACCTGGAGGGTCGTACCGACGGCGATGAAGACCTCGCACGCCTTGGCGATCGTGAGGGCCTGCCCGAGAACCTCCGGGTCGAGCCGTTCGCCGAACATCACCGTCGCCGACTTGAGGACGGCGCCGCACACGGTGCACGGCGGGTCCTCCTCGCCCGCCTCGACCCGGGCCAGCGCCTCCTCCATCGTGGAGCGCGCGCCGCATCCGGTGCAGACCACCGCCCGCGCCGTGCCGTGCAGTTCGAGCACCTTACGGGCGGGCATCCCGCCGAGCTGATGGAGCCCGTCGACGTTCTGCGTGATCACCCGGACCGCGCCGCCGCCCGCGCGGTCGAGTTCGGCGACGGCGCGGTGCGCGACGTTCGGCTCGGCACGGAAGGTCGGGCTGTCCCGGCGCATCCGCCACGAGCGGCGGCGGACGTCCGGGTCGCCCATGTACGCGTCGTACGTGACGAGCTTCTCGGCCCCGGGGTCGCGCCGCCACAGGCCGTTGGGACCGCGGTAGTCGGGAATGCCGGAATCGGTGGAGATCCCGGCGCCGCTGAGGATCGCGACGAGAGTCATGCCGCGAGGGTATGCGGCGGCGCCGGGACGGGCGACCCAATAGCCGTCAGCCGTCAGCCGTCAGCCGTCAGTGGTCGACGGTCAGCGGTGATGGTTGTGCTTGTCGTGGAGATGGCCGAGATGACCGGGGTGCGGCGCGTGGCCGACGTAGTCGGAGGGTTCGGTCGTGCCGTCGTCGGTGATGGTGGTGACCGGGGTGAAGGGCGTCGGCACCTCGCCCGTCCAGCGGTTCAGCACCGCCTTGCCCGTCTGCTTGGTGACGCCGTCCTCCACGACCGTGCCCGCCTCGGCGAGGTAGTAGCGGCCGTCGTCGAGCGACACCAGCCCGTACTGGCCGGTCGACTCCCAGCCGTACGTACCGGATGCCGGGTGGTGCAGCCCCCGCTTGAGGAGCGGCAGCAGCCGGCCGCGTTCGGGCTGCGGCTGGCCGCTGACCGGGCCCGAGACCGGATGCCTCGAACCGTCGAGGACGAAGAGCGAGTAGTTCGGGAACTGCGTCTTGGTGCCCTTGTACGCGGCCAGCAGCCAGTTGCCGGTGTGCGCGTCGTAGTCGAGGTTCTGTACGCCGTAGGTGGTGTTGCCGGTGTAGCTGAAGTACTTGCCGTCGGGCGAACCGGGGCCGCTGGTGTGCGGATCGGCCTCGGTGAGCGGGCGCTCGTACTTCTTCCAGCGCCGGACGTCGTACTGGAGCAGGACCTGGTTGTCGTTGTCCTGCCGGGCGGTGTTGGCGTAGACGCCGTACGCGACGGTGAGCAGTTGGGTGTGCCGCGTGCCGCGCTTGTCGTCGAAGCCGGGGCCGAACGCCACGCCGTCGATGCCGCTGCAGCCGTAGCGGTGGTCGGCGGTCTTCGCGGTGTCGCCGTCGAAGACGCCGTTCCCGTCCATGTCGGCCGTGTAGTCGTCCACGACCTCCTGGAGGTGGACGGTGGAGACGACGCCGGTCGTCTGGGCGTCCATGCCCATCTCGGTGATCCGGTCACCGTCGAAGATCGCGATGTAGAAAGCCTTGGCGGCCTTGTACTCCAGGGAGCCGTAGACCCTGCCGTCCTTGGTGTTGAAGTCCAGGTCGCCGAGGTGCCCGGTGAAGCCGGTGACGGAGCCGACGGGCTTGCCGGTGAGGTCGGTCTTGACGAGGAGGTTGGTGAACGAGAAGTACACGAAGCCCTTGCGGCGGTCGACGGCCATGCCCTGGACATGGCCCGACTTCCAGGCGCCGCCGTCCACGGTCGTCGGGAGCCCGGGGCGCTTGGCCGCCGCACCCGCCTCCGCCGCCCCCGCCTCCGCCGTGGCGGTTCCCGCGCCCGCCGCCACAACCGCCGTGGTGAGCAGGGCTGTCAGCCAGCCGCGAATCTGACGTCGCATGTTCCCTCCGGTGTCCTGGGCCTGGGATTCTGGATCATGCTGCAGGGCGCTCGTGCACGGCGGGCCAACGCGAGGTGAATCGGCGTCAGCCGGGGACGGACCACCGGGCGGCGCGTACATGACATATGAGAGCAGCTCCGGTCGCACCCGTCACCACCGCGCACACAAGGATCAAGTGGTTCAAGCGGATCACGCGACCCGGCGGCCGTTCTCCAACTCCACGGCCCCGGTGCCGGCTTCGAGCGCGTCGAGCCCCACGAGGATGCGGGACCCGAGCGACCCGATCACCAGCTCGGGAATCTTGTGACGGTCCACCAGCCGCCAGGAGAGCAACTCCTCCTCCTGGAGCCGGATCTCACCGAGCCGCTCCTCGTCCAGGACTCCGCCGTCGTACAGATACGCGACGATGGCCGGCCGGTCCGGTGCCTGTGACCAGTCCACCGCGAGCAGCCGCCCCAACTCGACGTCCAGCCCGATCTCTTCGAGCGTCTCGCGCCGCGCCGCCTGACGCGGCGTCTCACCCTGGTCCGATTCGACGGTCCCGCCGGGCAGCGCCCAGCCCGGCCGGTAGCTGGGTTCGACGATCAGCACCCGCCCCTCCTCGTCCCGGAAGAGAGCGGCGGCGCCGGAGAGCACACGGGGGAGCCCGGCGATGTAGGCGAGGTAGTCAGCGTCGCGAGAGGTCACGCGGAAAGCCTAGATCAGAGGCCCCTTCGGGGCGGTGAGACCGTTCCCATGTCTATGGGAGGTTTGTCCAATTTTTTAACGGTCCTGGTGGCGGGCCGGTGCCCATGGGCAGGAGGACGCCCGGCCGGATAGGGTCGGTGCGGCGCGACTGCCTGTTCGAAAGCAAGGGATGACAAGGTGACGGACGGAGCAGTAACCGAGGCCGCGCACGTGCTCGTCGCGGCGGACAAGTTCAAGGGCTCGCTCACGGCCGTAGAGGTCGCCGAGCGGGTGACGGCCGGGCTGCGCCTGGTCGCCCCCGACGTGACGGTCGAGGCACTGCCCGTCGCCGACGGCGGCGACGGCACCGTCGCCGCGGCGGTGGCGGCCGGATTCGAACGGCGAGAGGTGCGGGTCACCGGACCGCTCGGTGACGAACTGACCGCGGCGTACGCGCTGCGCGACGGCACGGCCGTCGTGGAAATGGCCGAGGCGTCGGGCCTCCAGCATCTGCCCGACGGTGTCTTCGCCCCCCTCACGGCCGGTACGTACGGCTCCGGCGAACTGCTGCGCGCCGCGCTCGACGCGGGCGCGCGCACCATCGTCTTCGGCGTCGGCGGCAGCGCCAGCACGGACGGCGGCGCGGGCATGCTGGCCGCGCTCGGCGGACGCTTCCTGGACGCGGACGGACAGCCGGTTGGCCCCGGCGGCGGCGGACTGCGCGATCTCGCGACGGTCGACCTGTCCGGGCTCGACCCCCGTATCGCCGATACGGACATCGTCCTCGCCAGCGACGTCGACAACCCACTGACCGGGCCGAAGGGCGCCCCGGCGATCTACGGGCCGCAGAAGGGCGCGTCCCCCGAGGACGTCGACACCCTCGACGCGGCTCTCGCGCACTACGCGCGCGTGCTGGAGAAGACGATCGGCGCCAAGGCGGCCGAGTCCGCGCTCTCACCCGGCGCCGGGGCGGCGGGCGGTATCGGGTACGGCGCGCTCGTCGGCCTCGCCGCGAGCTTCCGGCCCGGCATCGAGGTCATGCTCGACGTGCTCGGCTTCGGCCCCGCGCTGTCCCGCGCCACGCTCGTCATCACCGGCGAGGGCTCGCTCGACGAGCAGACGCTGCACGGCAAGGCCCCGGCGGGCGTCGCGGCGGCGGCCCGCGCGCGCGACATCGAGGTCATCGCGGTCTGCGGCCGGCTGGCGCTGCGCCCGGAGGCCCTGGGCCGCGCGGGCATCCGCCGCGCGTACGCCCTGACGGACCTGGAACCGGACCCGGCACGCTGCATGGCGGAGGCGGGGCCCCTGCTGGAACGGATGTCGGCGGACATCGCGCGCGACTTCCTGACCTGACCTGACCTGACCTGACGTGACGTGACGCGGGTCCCGTTCCGCATCGGACGGGGCCCGGTCACGCGACTCGCGGGCCGCGTTCGTCCTCGATCGCCGGACGGGCTTCGTGCTGTGTCCTCAATCGCCGGACGGGCTGAATGCCCG
>NZ_JBHUZM010000054.1:0-45981 GCF_042667665.1 Streptomyces sp. NPDC057307
CGTACACGGTCCGTCCGGCCCTCAGGGACGGGAACTAGTTGATCGCCTTGATCAGCTCACCGTCGGTCGTGTCGCCGCTCAGCTCCCAGAAGAAGGTGCCTCCCAGGCCCTGCGCGTTCTTGTAGTCCATCTTGGTGCCGATGGTGGCGGGGGTGTCGTAGCTCCACCAGTTGTTGCCGCAGTGCGCGTACGCCGTACCGGCCACCGTGCCGTTGGCCGGGCAGGTGTTCTTCAGGACCTTGTAGTCCTCGATGCCCGCCTCGTACGTACCGGCCGCCGCGCCGGTCGCGCTGCCGCCCGGCTCGGCCTGGGTGACCCCGGTCCAGCCGCGCCCGTAGAAGCCGATGCCGAGCAGCAGCTTCTCCGCGGGAACGCCCTTGGCCTTCAACTTGGTGATCGCCGCGTCGGAGTTGAACCCCTCCTGCGGGATGCCGTCGTACGACGTCAGCGGCGAGTGCGGAGCCGTGGGGCCCTGCGCCGCGAACGCGCCGAAGAAGTCGTACGTCATCGGCAGGTACCAGTCGAGGTACTGGGCCGCCGCCCCGTAGTCGGTGGCGTCGATCTTGCCGCCCTCGGACGCGTCGGCGGTGATGGCCGACGTGATGAGGCTGTCGCCGCCGAATTCGGTACGGAGCGCCGACACCATGTTCGTGAAGGCGTCGGGCCCGCTGGTGTCGCAGGTCAGACCGCAGGCGTTGGGGTACTCCCAGTCGATGTCGATGCCGTCGAAGACATCGGCCCAGCGGGGGTCCTCGACCAGGTCGTGGCAGGACTTGGCGAACGCGGCCGGATTCTGCGCCGCCTCACCGAAGCCACCCGACCAGGACCAGCCGCCGAACGACCAGATCACCTTGAGATCGGGGTGGAGCGCCTTGAGCTTGCGCAGCTGGTTGAAGTTGCCGCGCAGCGGCTGGTCCCAGGCGTCCGCGACACCGTCGACGCTCTGGTCGGCGGTGTACGCCTTCTCGTAGTCGGCGAAGGCGTCACCGATGGTGCACTTGCCGCCCTGGACGTTGCCGAACGCGTAGTTGATGTGCGTCAGCTTGTCGGCCGACCCGGAGGTCTCGATGTTCTTGACGTGGTAATTCCGGTCGTAGACACCCCAGTTGGCGAAGTATCCGATGACCTTCTCGCCGGCGGCTGTGGGGGCCGCCGGGGCCTTCTCCTGGTCCGCCGCGGCGCTGCCGGCGCCGGCGAGCAGGGATACGCCGAGCACGGCCGTACAGGCTGCGGCGACGAGCGCCCGGAAACGGGTGCGGGATCGGTGCGGTCTGAGCATGAGGTCTCCTCGTGGGGAGGGAGATCGACGTCCATGAAGTCGACTTGGCATGGACGCGAAGTGTGTTCACCGGGACGTTAGAAGGACTAGACCAGTGGGTCAATGGTGCGGACCAACTTCCTGTACGGAGGTCCGACGGCCCGGAAACGGAACCGAAGCGGAACCGGACAGGGGCTGACCTCCCGTGACTGCGTCCCGCCGATCAGGCATACTCAACGCGCCCACAGCCGCAGGTCAGCCACTCCCGTGATCCGGGAGGGCAGCATCGGCCGGGCAGTATTCCTGTCCGGGGGCACCCCCGGGCCTCGACCCGACCGGCGGCCGCCGCCACACCCAGCGTGCGCGCCCGCCGTAGCGTCCCGACAGGGAGGAGAGCGCCGCCATGCCCGACCGCGCCCCGCGAACGGTGGAACGTCAGCTGCCCACCGAGGAGTCCAAGGACCTGCTCACACTCGTACGCGACATCATCGAGCGGGAGATCGTCCCCAGGGCGGCCGAAGAGGAGGAGGCGGGCCACTTCCCCCGGGAGAACTTCTCCCTCCTCTCCGAATCTGGACTGCTCGGCCTCCCGTACGACTCCGAGTACGGCGGCGGCGACCAGCCGTACGAGGTCTACCTCCAGGTCCTCGAAGAACTCGCCGCGGCCCGTCTCACCATCGGCCTCGGCGTCAGCGTCCACTCCCTGGCCTGCCACGCCCTCGCCTCGTACGGCACCGCCGACCAGCAGGCCACCCACCTCCCCGCGATGCTGGGCGGCGGTCTGCTCGGCGCGTACTGCCTCTCCGAACCCGCGTCGGGCTCCGACGCCGCCTCACTGAGCACCAAGGCCGTCAGGGACGGCGACGAGTGGGTGATCACCGGCACCAAGGCGTGGATCACCCACGGCGGCGTCGCCGACTTCTACACCGTGCTCGCGCGCACCGGCGGCGCCGGCGCCGGCGGTATCTCGGCGTTCCTGGTGCCCGGCGACGCCGCCGGGCTGGTCGCCGCCGCGCCCGAGAAGAAGATGGGCATGAAGGGCTCGCCCACCGCCCAACTCCACTTCGACGGCGTCCGGATCGGCGACGACCGGCGGATCGGCGACGAGGGGCAGGGGTTCGCGATCGCCCTCTCCGCGCTCGACTCGGGCCGGCTCGGGATCGCCGCCTGCGCCGTGGGCGTCGCGCAGGCGGCCCTCGACGAGGCCGTGGAGTACGCGACGGGGCGCCGTCAGTTCGGCCGCCCCATCGCCGACTTCCAGGGCCTGCGCTTCATGCTCGCCGACATGGCCACCCGGATCGAGGCGGGGCGCGCCCTGTACCTCGCGGCGGCGCGACTGCGCGACGCGGGACTGCCGTTCTCCCGGCAGGCCGCGATGGCGAAGCTGTTCTGCACGGACGCGGCGATGCAGGTCACCACGGACGCCGTTCAAGTACTCGGCGGCTACGGCTACACCGCCGACTTCCCCGCCGAGCGCTACATGCGCGAGGCGAAGGTGCTCCAGATCGTCGAGGGCACCAACCAGATCCAGCGCATGGTGATCGCCCGGCACCTGGCGGGACCCGAGACCCGCTGAACCGCCCGTCGTACCTGTCCCGTCCGTCAGTTGTCACCAACCGGCGGACGGGTCAGGCGGATTGACGGGCGGTCAGCGCGACAGCAGGATCGTCTGGATCGTGACGAGGCGTCAGGCGGCGTGCCGGCGCGGCTGCGGCAGCTTGACGGGGCGTGAACTCGGGCCGCCCGCGTGGGAGAACGGCTGGGTGCGCCAGTCCAGTCCCTGAGGCAGCGTCAGCAGCAGCGCGGTGTCCTGTTCCTGGGCGTCGAGCGACTCGTCGGCCGGCCCGGCCTCCGTGGCCGAACGGCCCGTACCCGCGCACACGGTGAGCACGAACGGATTCCACGGGCTGGGGCACAGCGCATGCTCCGGCAGGACGTCCTCGTCCGCCAGCAGGGCGATCGGCTGGGAGCAGTCCGGGCACACGACCCGGAACATCTCGAAGGTGTCGTAGAAGTCGAGCTCATCGGCCTCGACGGAATCAACGGGCTCCGGTTCGATACGGCCGGCGCGCTTCAGGCTCTGCATTCAGGCACTCCCCCTCGGGTGGGCCGACAGCCACGTGCGGCCTCGACCACAGCAAGCAATTCCCGTCGCGCGAGGCAGGTAACCGTAAGGTCTCGACGGACCCCGCGACATACCTGTGGTGTTCGTCACATGCCCGGCGCAAGTGACGATCCGGTACGCCGTCGGCTGTGCCGGAAGCGACCTCGGGCAATAGGTTGATCCGCATGGAGGAGCTGGATCGTCAGATCGTGGAATTGCTCGTCAAGGACGGGCGGATGAGCTACACCGACCTGGGCAAGGCCACGGGTCTGTCCACCTCGGCGGTGCATCAGCGCGTCCGCAGGCTGGAACAGCGCGGAGTCGTACGCGGCTACGCCGCCGTCGTGGACCCGGAAGCCGTCGGGCTGCCCCTGACCGCGTTCATCTCGGTCAAGCCGTTCGACCCCAGCGCGCCCGACGACATCGCGGAACGGCTGGCCCCGATCCCCGAGATCGAGGCGTGCCACAGCGTGGCCGGCGAGGAGAACTACATCCTGAAGGTGCGGGTGGCCACGCCGCTGGACCTGGAGAACCTGCTGTCCCGCATCCGCTCCCTCGCGGGAGTCTCCACCCGCACGACGGTCGTCCTGTCCACCCCGTACGAGGCGCGACCGCCGTACTTCTAGAGGCTCGGTTCGCCTCCGGGGCGCTTTGAGTCGGTGTCGACGGTCGACCGTGCTCAGCCCCTCGTTCCTCGGGGCCTCCGCGCGCTCTCCCTTTCGACACCGACGCGCCCCTTCGGCTCACTCGCCTGGGCACCTGGCCCTCGGCTCACTCGCCAGGGGGATTCGCCGGGCGGGCAGATCCGGCCCGTCCGGCGTTCGAGGGCGAAACCGCCCACCGGGCGGACCCGGTCACGTCGTACCCCTGCGTGCCCGCACGTCCCGCGAGGCGGGAGACTGGGCGGCATGAAAGATCGCGCCGCCCCCCAGAGCGAACCCCGCACCGTGCTGCTGCGCGGTGGAGACGTCCACAGCCCCGCCGACCCCTTCGCCACGGCGATGGTCGTCGAGCGCGGTCATGTCGCCTGGGTCGGCTCGGAAGGCGCCGCCGACTCCTTCGCCTCCGGTGTCGACGAGACCGTCGACCTCGAAGGTGCCCTCGTCACCCCCGCGTTCACCGACGCGCACGTTCACACCACCGCCACCGGCCTCGCCCTCACCGGACTCGACCTGTCCGGCGCCGGGACCCTGGGTGACGCGCTCGCGCTCGTACGCGCCCACCGCACCGCGCACCCCGGCGACCGGGTGCTCCTCGGCCACGGCTGGGACGCCGCGCGCTGGCCCGAGCGCCGGGCACCCACCCGCCAGGAACTCGACGAGGCGGCCGGCGGACGATCGCTCTACCTGACGCGCGTCGACGTCCACTCGGCCGTCGTGACCACCGCCCTGCTCGACCTGGTGCCCGGCGTCACCGAACTGGCCGGATTCCACCCCGACGCCCCACTGACCGGCGACGCCCACCACGCCGTACGCGCCGCCGCGCACGCCTCCGTGACCCCCGCGCAGCGCAACGATGCGCAGCGCGCGGCGCGCGCCCGCGCGGCCTCGCTCGGCATCGGCACGCTCCACGAGTGCGCCGGCCCCGACATCTCCGCCGAGGACGACTTCACCGGGCTGCTCCGGCTCGCCGAGGACGAGCCGGGCCCGCGCGTCCACGGCTACTGGGCCGAGCTGATCAGCGACGACAAGGGCGCGGCACGCGTCCGCGAACTCGGCGCCGTCGGCGCGGCGGGCGACCTCTTCGTGGACGGCTCGCTCGGTTCGCACACCGCCTGGCTGCACGAGCCGTACGCGGACGCGCCCCACACCGGCGCCGCGCATCTCGACGCGGCCGACATCGCCGCCCATGTCACGGCCTGCACCGAGGCCGGTCTCCAGGCGGGCTTCCACGCCATCGGAGACGCCGCGATCAGCGCCGTCGTCGCCGGGACGCGCGCCGCCGCCGAGACGCTCGGCCTCGCCCGGATCCGGGCCGCCCGCCACCGGGTCGAGCACGCCGAGATGCTCACCCCCGAGACGATCGCCGCCTTCGCCGAACTCGGCCTGACCGCCTCCGTCCAGCCCGCGTTCGACGCGGCGTGGGGCGGTACGGAGGGCATGTACGCCGACCGGCTCGGCGAGGCGCGCGCCGGCACCCTCAACCCGTACGCCGCCCTGCTGCGCGCCGGTGTCCCGCTCGCCTTCGGCTCGGACAGCCCGGTGACGGCGCTCGATCCCTGGGGCACCATCAGGGCCGCCGCCTTCCACCGCACACCCGCCCACCGGGTCTCCGTACGCGCCGCCTTCACCGCCCATACGCGCGGCGGGGGCCGCGCCGCTGGCCGCGACGACACGGGGGTGCTCGTGCCCGGCGCGCCCGCCGACTACGCGGTCTGGCGCACCGAGGAACTGATCGTCCAGGCCCCCGACGACCGGGTCTCCCGCTGGTCCACCGACCCGCGTTCGGGCACGCCCGGCCTGCCCGATCTCACCCCCGGCGCGGCCCTGCCGGTCTGTCTGCGGACCGTGGTGGGCGGGCGAACGGTCTTCGTGCGACCGAACGAGTGATGTACCCGCGTTTCCGTACCGCCGACCGATGCCTGCCGGCCACTGTCGCGACCAGCGGATCTTCCCCGCTGACCTGCTGAAACGGGTAAATGCCGCAGGTCAAAGGAGTATTGACAGCAAGCACTCACCGGCCGGTAGGTTCGGCCGGGTCCACCAAAGGACGTCCGACCGGCAACTCCCACGCAGTCGTCGAACGCCGCTGGGTCATGGGGCGGTGTGCCGCACCGGCGCACCACCACTGGGAGCCAGGTTCAGCGCCCGCGCCTCGGGGGCGAGGGAAGGTTTCTGCCGGTCGGCGGGTGCGACCCGGGTAGGGCCCCGGCGTTCAGTAGACAACGGCTTTCGGTCGACCCGCAGCCGGCGGGTCCCAGGTCGGCCCGAAGGACGCCGGGACCCGATCCGTAGGCCCCCCGGATCTCCCCGCCCGCCCACCGCGCCGCCGGATTCCGGCCGCCCGCGCCCTTTCCCGTACGACACCCCGCCACCGTGTGGACGGCGACCCCTCGCGTGCTCGCTAAGGTGGTACTTCTGCGTACGGCGATTAAGGGGCAGTTGTGAACGACGGTGGTCAGAGGCAGTACGGCCCGCTCGGCGCAGCCTTGGTGATCATCCCGACCTTCAACGAGGCGGAGAACATCAAACGGACCATCAGCCGCGTGCGCGCGGCGGTCCCGGAGGCCGACATTCTCGTGGCCGACGACAACAGCCCCGACGGGACCGGAAAGATCGCCGACGAACTCGCCGCCGACGACAGCCAGGTCCACGTCCTGCACCGCAAGGGCAAGGAAGGACTCGGCGCGGCCTATCTGGCGGGCTTCCGCTGGGGCATGGAGCACGACTACGGCGTCCTGGTCGAGATGGACGCCGACGGCTCCCACCAGCCCGAGGAACTGCCCCGGCTGCTGACCGCCCTCAAGGGCGCCGACCTGGTGCTCGGCTCGCGCTGGGTGCCCGGCGGCCGGGTGGTGAACTGGCCGCGGACCCGCGAGATGATCTCCCGCGGCGGCAGCACGTACTCACGCGCGCTGCTCGGCCTGCCGCTGCGCGACATCACCGGCGGGTTCCGCGCCTTCCGTACGGAGACGCTCGACCGCCTCGGCCTGGACGAGGTCGCCTCGCAGGGCTACTGCTTCCAGGTCGACCTCGCGCGCCGCGCCGTGGAGGCGGGCTGCCATGTCGTGGAGGTGCCCATCACCTTCGTCGACCGCGAGCTGGGCGACTCCAAGATGAGCCGGGACATCCTCGTGGAAGCGCTCTGGCGGGTCACCGCGTGGGGCGTCGGGACGCGGACCAACCGCATGCTGGGGCGCAAGCCGCTCTGATCCGGCCGCCCCGTACGACAACCCGGGCCGCGCCCAGGCACACTGGACTCATGACGACCGGCGCACCGCCTCCCGCGGCTCCGCAGCGCTCCCGCGCGCGCAAAATTGTCCCTCTGGGCATCGCTCTCTGGCTGGTGCTCGAAATCTGGCTGCTGACCGTCGTGGCCGGCGCGACCAACGCGCTGACCGTGGTGGCGCTGCTGATCGGCGCCGGCATCCTCGGCTCGGTGGTCGTGAAGCGGGCGGGCCGCCGGGCCTTCCGGAATCTCACCGAGACCCTGCAGCAGGCCCAGCGGCAGCAGCAGAACCCCGACGCTCCCGAGAACGCCGACGAGAACGCGAACACCAGCTCCGGCAACGGCTTCCTGATGCTGGGCGGCCTGCTGATCATGCTGCCGGGGCTGATCTCGGACGCCGTCGGCCTGGTCCTGCTGATCCCGCCGGTGCGGTCGCTGCTGAGCCGCAGGGTCGAGCGGTCGCTGGAGCGCCGGATGCGCGCCGCGGGCCCCGGCGGTCTCGGCGACGCCTTCCAGCAGGCTCAGCAGGCCAGGATGTCGCGCCCGGACGGCAAGGTCGTCCAGGGCGAGGTCATCAAGAACGACGAGCCGCGGCCGCCGCGCGATCCCGGCCAGGACGGGCCGCGCCCGCCCCTGACGCCGTGAGGCGCTGACCCCGGGCAGGAGACCGAACAGCCGTGGGCCGCGACACTGTGTGTGTCGCGGCCCACGGCTTCTCGCATGTGCTGTTGTGGCGGTGCCCAGAGGGTCAGGCCGACTTCCGGCTGTCCCTCGGATGCACCGCGATGTTCATGGCGCCGGAGCGCAGGACGGCCAGCCGTTCGGCCAGCACCTCCTCCAACTCCTCGCGTGTGCGCCGCTCCATGAGCATGTCCCAGTGCGTACGCGCAGGCTTGCCCTTCTTCTCCTCGGGACCATCCCCGTCAACCAGGAGTGCCTGGGCGCCACACGCCTTGCACTCCCACTCCGGCGGAATTTCCGCCTCTACCGAAAACGGCATCTCAAATCGATGGCCGTTCTGGCATGCGTACTCCACCGCCTGGCGCGGGGCCAGATCGATGCCGCGGTCCGTCTCGTAGCTGGTAACCACAAGTCGCGTGCCGCGGAGAGCTCGCTCACTCATGAATCGTGCCTCCCGGGCTTGTCGCCCACAGGACAGGTGTCGCTGTCGTCGTCTTCCGGTCAACGTCCGGTCGGCGGTAAAGATTCCCGTTGCGGGTCATACGTCGCCGTCGTACCGCCCCTTGTTGTACCCACCAGTGCCCGGTTTGTCACATCTGGTGCTGAATGTCAGCCGACGTTGTCGTTTCTGTGACACGCAGTAACGGTCCGGCTGACAGGCCAACGGCGTACACTACCGCGCTTTCACTTCAACGTCTAAATTCAACGTCTAGATCCGCTCCGGCACAGGATTCCCCGCCTCGATCACGGCCCTGCGGACCGGCACCCGCGCGAGCAGTACGAAACCGATCACGAAGAAGACCACCAGGGAGAGGATCGCGTCCCGGTAGCTGCCGGTGACCTGGTAGGCGAGGCCGAACACCAGGGGCCCCAGCCAGCTCAGCCCGCGGTCGCTCATCTCGTACGCGGCGAAGTACTCGGCCTCCTTGCCGCGCGGCACCAGGTGCGAGAACAGCGAACGCGACAGCGCCTGACTCCCGCCGAGCACCATGCCGATCGCGGCGGCGAGACCGAAGAACCAGACCGGCGCGTCGGCGGGCAGGAAGTACCCGGCCCCCAGGATCAGCGTCCAGACGGCGAGCGAGGCGAGAATCGTGCGTTTGGCCCCGTGCGTCCGCGCCAGCCGGCCCATGCCGAGCGCGCCGGCCACCGCCAGGATCTGGACCAGCAGGACGGCCGTGATCAGCGTCGTCTGGTCGAGTCCCAGTTCCTCGGAGCCGTAGATCGAAGCCTGGGAGATCACCGTCTGTATGCCGTCGTTGTAGATCAGATAGGCGAGGAGGAAGGAGAGCGTGAGGGGATGGCGGCGCATGTCGCGCAAGGTGGCCAGCAGTTGGCGCCAGCCCGTACCGACCGAGCCCTCGCCCGCGTGGCCGCCGTCCTTCGCCACCCGTCGGTCGCGCAGCCGGCTCAGCGGCACCAGCGTGAAGGCGCCCCACCAGACACCGGCGGAGGCCAGACAGATCCGTACGGCGGTCGACTCCGAGACGCCGAACGACTCGTGGCCGGTGTAGAGGATCAGGTTCAGTACGAGGACGAAGGCGCCCGAGGTGTAGCCGAAGGCCCAGCCGCGTGAGGACACGGCGTCGCGCTCCTCGGGCGTGGCTATCTGTGGGAGGTAGGCGTTGTAGAGCGCCATGGACACCGACAGCGAGGCGTTCGCGACGATCAGCAGGGCGACACCCAGCAGATAGCGGTCGCCGTCCAGGAAGAACATGCCCGCCGTGGCCGTCGCCCCGACGTACGCCGCGACGGCCAGCAGCGGCTTCTTCCGCCCCGTACGGTCCGCGACCGCGCCGGCCAGCGGCATCAGCAGCACGGCCACCACGATCGAGACGGACACCGAGTACGCGAAGACGGAACCGGCCCGTACCGGGATGCCCAGCGGATGGACGAAGCCGTCCGCGTCGGCCGCGGCCTTCGCCACGGACGTCAGATACGGCCCGAGGAAGACGGTGACGACGCTCGTCGAGTAGACGGAGCACGCGAAGTCGTAGAAGTACCAGCCGCGTTGCTCACGTATGCGGCCCGTCCCGTCGTCGGTCAGGTCCGCGGTGTCGGCGGTCACCCCGCGCCCCCTCATTCGTCCCCGAAGGGGACATCCGTAACCGTCAGTGCCAGGCCCCTCGCTCGGTGAACACCGCGCGCAGGGTCTCCAGTTGATCGGTCATGATGCCATCCACTCCGAGTTCCAGGAGCGCCCGCATCCGATCCGCGTCGTTGATCGTCCAGACGTGCACCCGCAGACCACGGGCGTGCGCCGTCCTTACGAAGCGTTCGTCGACCACCCGTACGCCGCCCCGGTCCGGCGGGACCTGCGCGCACACGGCGCCCTCGCGTACGGGCGCCGGCACCCCGTACGAGCGCAGCCGCAGACCGAGCACCCCGCGTACGCCGTACGACGTGGCCAGCCGGGGGCCCGCCAGCCGCTGCGCCCGCGCCACCCGCGCCTCCGAGAACGAGCCCACGCACACCCGGTCCCAGCTGTCCGTCCGGCGGATCAGTTCGATCAGCGGGCGCAGGGCGGGCTCCGCCTTCATGTCGATGTTCCAGCGGGCGTCCGGGAACTCCTCCAGCAGCTCCTCGAAGAGGGCGAGCGGTTCGTTGCCGCCGACCCTGGCCCGGCTCACCTCGCTCCACGGCAGCTCGGAGATCCGGCCGCGCAGATCGGTGACCCGGTCGAGCGTCTCGTCGTGGAACGCGACGAGACGGCCGTCGGCCGTGGTGTGCACGTCGGTCTCGAAGTAGCGGAAACCGAGTCCGGCGGCGCGCCGGAACGCGGCCGCCGTGTTCTCGAATCCGTCGGCCGCGCCGCCTCGGTGGGCGAACGGGATCGGCGACGGATGGTCCAGATAGGGATGGCGTACGGGAGTCACGGCCGAAGTATGGCCTGCTCCGGGGAACCCCCGGCGACGACCGTGCCGCCGCCGTCCGTCGGCGGGACGACGAAGACGCGCAGGAACAGCTGCGCGAGCGGCCCGATCGCCAGCGCGTAGACGATCGTGCCGATCCCGACGGAACCGCCGAGGACGAAACCGGTGGCGACGACCGCCACCTCGATCCCGGTGCGGACCAGCCGCACCGAGCGGCCGGTGAGGCGGTGCAGCCCCGTCATCAGACCGTCGCGGGGGCCGGGGCCGAACCGGGCGGCTATGTAGAGACCGGTGGCCACGCCGTTGAGGACGATGCCGGCGATCAGCAGCGGGATCTGTACGGCGAGACCGCGGCCGTCCGGGACCAGGGCCAGGGCGGCGTCCATCGCGATGCCGACGACGAAGACGTTGGAGACCGTGCCGAGCCCGGGGCGCTGCCGGATCGGGATCCACAGCAGCAGCACGACCGCGCCGACGACGATCGAGACGACGCCCATCGTCAGCCCGGTGAGTTCGGAGAGGCCCTGGTGCAGCACACCCCACGGCTCCAGCCCCAGACCGCCCCTGACCAGCAGGGCCGCGCTCACGCCGTACAGCGTCAGACCGGCGTAGAGCTGGAGAAGTCGGCGGGGGAGCCGCTTGCCGCGGAGGGCGGGCGTGATGGACAAGGTGCTGTCCTCCAGGAGGAGTGGAAGGTGCGGGGCGGACGGAGCGGGCTGGAACGAGTGGACTGGTACGTGTCACTCTGTGGCGAGGTGGCATCGGCCAACCATGGCCAATTCGGGGAAGGTGGACTGATTTCCATGACGCAGTGGACTTCGGCGGTCGGAGCGGCACAGCTCGCGCGACAGCTCAACGCCCAGCAGCCGCGACCCGCCGGCCCCGGCACCCGTAAACCACCCGCCTACCGCGCCCTCGCCGACGGCGTCCGACTGCTCGTCCTCGAAGGCCGCGTGCCGGTCGCCGCCCGCCTCCCCGCCGAACGCGAGCTGGCCCTCGCGCTCTCCGTCAGCCGTACGACGGTCGCCGCCGCCTACGAGGGACTGCGCGCCGAGGGCTTCCTGGAATCCCGCAGAGGCGCCGGCAGCTGGACCGCCGTACCGGCAGGGAACCCGCTGCCCGCCCGCGGCCTCGAACCGCTGCCGCCGGACTCCCTCGGCTCGATGATCGACCTCGGCTGCGCCGCCCTGACGGCCCCCGAACCCTGGCTCACCCGCGCCGTACAGGGCGCGCTGGAGGAACTGCCCCCGTACGCGCACACCCACGGCGACTACCCGGCGGGACTGCCCGCGCTGCGCCAGACCCTCGCCGACCGCTACACCGCGCGCGGTATCCCGACGATGCCCGAGCAGATCATGGTCACCACCGGTGCGATGGGCGCGATCGACGCGATCTGCCATCTCTTCGCCGGGCGCGGCGAACGCGTCGCCGTCGAGTCGCCCAGCTACGCCAACATCCTCCAACTGATGCGTGAGGCGGGCGCCCGGCTCGTCCCCGTCGCCATGGCCGAGGGACTGGCCGGCTGGGACCTGCCGCGCTGGCGCCAGGTCCTGAGGGACGCCGCACCCCGCCTCGCGTACGTCGTCGCCGACTTCCACAACCCGACGGGCGCCCTGGCCACCGAGGACCAGCGCCGACAGCTGGTCGAGGCGGCGCGTTCGGCCGGGACGGTGCTCGTCGCGGACGAGACGATGTCCGAGCTGTATCTGGACGGGGACCGGCCGGGCGACGAACTGCCGCCGCCGGTCTGCGCGTTCGACCCCGCCGGCAGCACCGTCCTCACCGTCGGCTCCGCCAGCAAGGCGTTCTGGGCGGGCATGCGCATCGGCTGGGTACGGGCCGCGCCCGAGGTCATCCGCTCACTCGTCTCCGCCCGCGCCTACGCCGACCTCGGCACCCCCGTGCTCGAACAGCTCGCGATCAACTGGCTGATGGGCGGTGGCGGCTGGGAACAGGCGGTCGAGGTGCGGCGCGCGCAGGGCAGGGAGAACCGCGACGCGCTGGTGGCCGCCGTCCGCAGGGAGCTGCCGAGCTGGGAGTTCGACGTGCCGCGCGGCGGGCTGACGCTGTGGGTGCGCACCGGGGGACTGTCGGGCTCGCGGATCGCCGAGGTGGGTGAGCGGGTCGGCGTACGGGTGCCGGGCGGGCCGCGCTTCGGGGTCGACGGGGCCTTCGAGGGGTACGTACGGCTGCCGTTCACCGTCGGCGGCCCCGTCGCCGACGAGGCGGCCGTCCGGCTGGCGGCCGCCGCGCGCCTCGTGGAGAGCGGCGCGCGCGCCGGTACGGACACGCCGCGCACGTTCGTCGCCTGACCGGCGTCCCGCGCGCGTACGGCCGGGGGTGTCAGCCCTCGGCGGGTACGGCGGTGGGCATCGGCGCCGCGCTCTGGCGCGGTTGCTGCCGCACCTGCACGGCCGGCGGTCCGGGCTCCTGGTCGGGTCCGGGCGGCGCGGCCGCCGCCGGTCCGGGGCCGGGCTCGGGCGTCCGGGTGGCGGCGGCCGTCGATCCGTCGAGCGGTGTGTGCCGGTCCGGCAGCAGATCCAGCACCGCCCGCCGGTGCGCGTCGCTCGTGGCGTCGTCGTACGGATCGGGCGTCGCCGGGACCTGGAGCCTGAGCACCGGTCCGGTGCCGAGCCGCGCGTAACCCCGCCCGGTGGGGATGTCCGGGGTGGGGATGGTGTGCGGCGGCGCCCCGAGGACCGCTTCCAGCTCCTCGCGCGTGGCGGCGCCCAGCACGACCCGGGCGCGGGTGTGCGTCCGTACGGTCTCGCTGAGCGCGTCCAGGGTCTCGAACTGCTCCGCCACGACCACCGTCACGTTCGCGGCTCTGCCGTGCCGCAACGGCACCTGGAGCATCTCCTGCGGATCGGGCCGCCCGTCGGCGGCCGCCAGATGGGCGAAGGCACTCGGCCGGTCCAGCAGAAGCCAGAGCGGGCGCTTGGTGTCCTCGGGGACGGAGTGCCCGGACTGGCGGGCGCGGTTGGCGGCGATCAGCCGCCGTTCCGTCTCGTTGGCGGCCCATTCGAGTCCGGACAGCGCGCCCGAGAGCCCGCACTCCACGGCGAGCACACCCGTACGCCCGCCGAGGCTGGCGTACTCACCGGTGCCGCTGCCCTCCACGATCACCACGTCGCCGTGCGCGAGCGCCTGGAGGGCGATCGAGCGGAGCAGACTCGTGGTGCCGCTTCCGGGGTGCCCGACGGCGAGCAGATGAGGCTCGGTCGAGCGGGCACCCGTACGCCAGACCACCGGAGGGGCGTCACGGGTCTCGTCGCCCTCCATGACCGGCACGGTGCGCCGGACGGCGCCGGCGTCGGTGAAGCCGAGCACGGTCTCGCCGGGGGCGGTGACGAAGCGCTGGGCGGCGATACCGGTGGGCAGCGGGGGCAGCACGCTCATGACGAGCTCGTTGCCCTCCTCGTCCCAGTCGAAGAGATACTCCCGGCCGCGCCCGGACTTCGCGTGCATCAACTGCTCGATCCGGACGCGGGAGGAGTACTCACCGTCGGTGAAGTACGGCGGATACGACACCCGCAGCCGGGTGAGACGCCCGTCGGCGTCGAACTCGTACTCGTCGAACGCCTTGTCCCACTCCCCGCCGTGGGCGAAGAGCGGGCTCGGGTCCTCCGGCACGGAGAAGTATGGCACCAGCGCCTCGTAGAGAGACCGCAGGCGCTGCAGCTCCGCGTCGTCGGGCCCGGTCCGCACCGGGGTACGGTCGCGGCCCTTCCAGCCGGCCACCGCCATCACCGAGATGAGGGCGAGGAGCGGTCCGTACGGGACGAGCGCGACCACCAGGACGACGGCCGCGACCAGGAACAGCGCGGGACCACGCCGGTCCTTGGGCGTGGCCGCCCACTTCTGCCGTCCCGTGCCGGCCAGCAGCCGCAGACCACGGGTGATCGTGATCAGCGGATGGAGGACGTCGGTGGCACTGTCGGCGGCCGAGCGGGCCATCTCTCGGCTGCGAGTGATGTGAGCGCTGCCGCTGCTCAGAATGCGGGGGAGTGGTCGCCGGGCCACGTCTGTCTCCTGAAGGTGCGGATGGGGCTGGATGTGCTGATGGGATGGCAGGCGGTCAGAACTTGATCCCGCCCAGTAGGCCGGCGAGGCTGGCGCCTCCGGCCGTGATGCTCGGGGCGATGGCCGTGCCCGCGAGGTAGAAGCCGAAGAGCGCGCAGACGAGCGCGTGGGACGCCTTGAGTCCGTCCTTCCTGAAGAAGAGGAAGACGATGATTCCGAGCAGCACGACGCCTGACATGGACAGGATCATGAGGGGTTCTCCTGGTTGAGGGGGACAGTCACCATGAGTTCTTCCATGCTCACAGTAAGTATCTATGTGATAAAAGGTGCAAGTGGGTGAAATTCCTGGAATTTCACTTGACCGGCGGACAGCGGAACCTCGCGTACCGCTTACTGCGGCCTCTGTCCCCCGGAGCGGCCCCCAGGGCAGTAATCTGTCGATTCACTCGTACGGCGTCGCAGTCGTGCGTCCCAGGTCAGCGGCACCAGCGGCAGGAGAGGCGGTTCACCGATGAGCGAGGCCCCGGAGGACGCGGCCCAGGACGGCGCCGCACCCGACAGCGACGTCGTCGAACTGGCGACAAAGGTCTTCGACCTCGCCCGCCGGGGAGAGACCGACCTCCTCGCCGCCTACGTGGACGCCGGTGTCCCCGCGAACCTCACCAACGACCGGGGCGACTCCCTGGTCATGCTCGCCGCCTATCACGGCCACGCCCCCGCGGTGGTAGCACTGCTCTCGCGCGGCGCCGAGGCCGACCGGGCCAACGACCGCGGGCAGACCCCACTGGCCGGCGCTGTCTTCAAGGGCGAGGACGACGTGGTCCGCGCGCTGGTCGCCGGCGGGGCCGACCCGGCGGCCGGAACTCCCTCCGCCGTGGATACGGCGCGGATGTTCGGGAAGACGGACCTGCTGGAGCTCTTCGGAGCGCGGTGAAGGGAGGCGTCGTAAATGTGGTCGCGGTGGCGAAATGGGTGGGTCATCATGACGTCGGGCCCGGAAGGGGTCACCGACGAGAGGCAGAGGAAGATGGTCTACACCAAGCAGGAGACGACGGTCGAGCGATGTTGTCGCGCGGCCTAGGCAGCCTAGGCATCCCCACCCCCCGGTTGCGTCGACAGCTTGATGTGAGGCTCTCCCCATGTTCGATCCAGTCATAGCGCCGAGCGGCACGCTGCTCGGCCTGCTGCAAAGGGGGCGCGGCGACGGCACTCTGCACGCGCTGGCCGCACCCCGTGCCGAGGCGCTCCACGCCCTCAACCACTGTGTGATGAACGACCCGCGCCACGACTGGCAGGTCGAGAACCGCTCCCTCTACTACGCGCGTCTCTATCTGGACCTCCACGGAGATCTCGAAGCGCTCGAACACCACCTCTTCCGTGCCGAGGACCACTTCGACACCGAGGAGTCACGGACCGGGCTCGCCCTCGCCGTACTGGGCCACCTCGCCTCCTACGGAAGAGACGACGCCCTGGCGCTCCTGCGCCGGTACGCCGCGTCGGGATCCAACTGGACCTGGGCACTGGACGAGCTGGCGCTGCGTGACGACGACGCGGGTCTGCGGTCGCTCGCCCCGACGATCCTCGCCAGATTCCCCACGACACCCGAGGGCGACGCGGAGCTGGCCACCGCCCTTCAGGGCGCCTTCGAACCCCGGCCCTGGCGGCTCTGGGCCGACGACCCGCGCGAGTCGGTCGCAGGCCGTGTCAGGGCGGCACGGGAGCAGGGCTCCTTCGACCGGTGGCAGCAGCAACTGCGGCCCAGCGGACCGCGCCCCGGCTGGAGCGTGCAGGCCGTCTTCGAATGGGCCCAGGACGGCCTCGAACGAGGCACGACCCTGCACGTCCCCGCCGCACGCTGTCTGACCGCGGTCGCCGGACCCGACGACCGCGCCGCGATCGTCGAGGCCGGCCGCAGCGGACCCGACGGCGCGCGCTCGGCGGCCCTGCACTATCTCGCCGAGGCCCGCGATCCCGCCGTGCTCGACCTGATCGAGGCCGCGGCGGCCGACCCGTCGGAGAGCCTGGCCGAAGCCGCCGTCGCCGCCTTCGAGCGGATGTGCGGCGAGGCCGCCGTCGACCGGGCGCGCGGCTGGGTGCACCGGCCCGACGCCCTCGGCGCCTCGGCGGCGGGCGTCCTCGCCTCACGGGGCGGCGCGCAGGACACTCAACTGGTGCTCGGGGCGCTCCGGGAGGCCGTACGGTCCGACGGGCCCGACGCGCCCCGCCTGTGGACCCTCGTGGACGGCACCGGACGGCTCGGCATCGGCTGTGCCGCACCCGTGCTGCGGCACGTGTACCGGGAGACCGCCTCCTCACAACTGCGCGGCCGTACGGCCAGGGCGCTGGCGGCCACCGACCCCTCGTACGCCACGGGGTTCGCCGTCGAGTGCCTCTGGGACTGCGAGGAGACCACCAGGGAGGTCGCCGCGCTGCACGCCGAGACCGGTGATGTGCGGGTGGCCGACCGGCTGCGCCGGCTCGCGGCCGATCCGGCCGAGGAGGCCGAGGTGCAGACCGCCGTACGGAGCCGCATCGGGCCGGACGCGCCCGCCGTCTGACAGTGCCCCGCCCGGGGCGCGCCGGGCGGGGACACAGCGGGGCCGGTAACTCGCGGGCGACGGTTTCCGGCCGACCGGCGGGTTCTACCGGGCGGCCATGGCCGTACCGGCTCCACCAGGTGAACCGCCCGGCGCGCGCCGGTTGCGATCAGGGGCGCGAACGGCCGCGCCGCCTCCGAAGTTCCGCTCGGAGCACGGAAACACCAATGCTCACGGGACGTTTTCCACGCGGAAAGATCCACGTTGGCGGGACCACCCCCGGTGCGGCGACAACACCAGTATGCGTGTCGTCATCGTCACAGAATCTTTCCCGCCCGATGTGAACGGCGTGGCGCACTGCGCCCTCCAGACCGCCCGGCACCTCGTCGCCCGCGGCCATGACCCGCTCGTCATCGCACCGGCTTCGTCGTCGGCGGCATTCGCCGGCGCCGAGCCCCCGTCCCCCTCGGTCTCCCTCTCCCCGTCTCCCCGCACGGCCTCTTCTCCCCGTACGGCCGATTCCGACGCACCGTGCCCCGTGGTGCGCGTCCCCTCCCTGCCGCTGCCCGGCTACCCCCAGGTACGCGTGGCCCTCCCCAGCCGCCGCGTCGCCACGACCCTCGCCGCGCACCGGGCCGACGTCGTGCACCTGGCCGGTCCGTTCGTCCTCGGCGTACGCGGCATGGCGGCCGCCGCGCGGCTGGGGATACCCACCGTCGCCGTCTACCAGACCGACCTCGCCGGCTACGCCCGCACCTACATGGGCGCCGGCGAGGCGGCGGCCTGGCGGCGGCTGCGCGCCGTGCACAGCGCGGCGGACCGCACGCTCGCCCCGTCCAGCGCCGCCGTCAAGGACCTTGAGGAGCACCGCATACCGCGCGTCAGGCTCTGGCCGCGCGGCGTGGACACCGTCAGGTTCCGGCCCGAACTGCGCGACGACGCGTTGCGCCGCCGGCTCGCGTCCGGCGGTGAGCTGATCGTCGGCTACGTCGGCAGGCTGGCGGCCGAGAAGCACGTCGAACTCCTGTCGGGTGTCTGCGGGCTGCCCGGCGTCCGCGTCGTGATCGTCGGGGACGGGCCCAGCGAGCCGTCCCTGCGCACCACCCTCCCGGGCGCCGTGTTCCTCGGCCGCCGGACCGGCGACGAACTGGCCCGGATCTTCGCCTCGTTCGACGTCTTCGCCCACACCGGGCCGTACGAGACGTTCTGCCAGACCGTCCAGGAGGCCATGGCCAGCGGCATCCCCGTGGTCGCCCCCGCGGCGGGCGGACCGCTCGACCTCGTCGACCACGGCCGCACGGGGCTGCTGGTGCCGCCCCTCGACGCGCGGGCCGTCACCGGCGCCGTACGCGACCTCCGGGCCGCCCCGGAACTGCGCGCCTCCTACGGACGTACGGCGCGCGCCACGGTCGAGGGCCGCACCTGGGCCTCGGTGGGCGACCAACTGCTCGACCACTACGCCGAGGTCATCGGCGCACGCACGGCCGTGGTCGCGTGAGCGGCTTCGGTGCCGCTCCTCGCGGCGTACGGATCGTACGGCTGGCCAACTTCGTCACCCCGGCCTCGGGCGGCCTCCGGACCGCCCTCCAGGAGCTCGGCGCGGGCTACCTGGCCGCCGGGCACGAACCGGTCCTGATCGTGCCCGGCGAGCGCCGGAGCGACGAACACACGACGCAGGGACGGGTGATCACCCTGCCCGGGACGGTGCTGCCCGGCACCGGCGGCTACCGGGTCCTGACCGACCGCCGACGCCTCGGTGCCCTGCTCGACACCCTCGCCCCCGACCACCTGGAGGTCTCCGACCGCACCACCCTGCGGTGGACGGGGGAGTGGGCGCGCCGCCGCCGGATCCCGTCCGTCATGGTGTCCCACGAGACCGCCGACGGGGTGCTCCGCACCTGGGGCGTCCCGGAGGCGGCTGCCGGACGGGCCGCGGACCTGCTCAACCGGCGCAGCGCGTGGGCGTATTCACGGATCGTCTGCACCACCGAGTGGGCCGAGCGCGAGTTCGTCCGGATCGGCGCACGCAACGTGGTGCGCGCGCCGCTGGGCGTCGACCTGCTGCGCTGCCGGCCCGACCGGCGCCGCGAGGCGCTGCGGGCCAGGTACGCGCGCGGGGCGGACGTCCTGCTGCTGCTCTGCTCGCGGCTGTCCGTCGAGAAGCGGCCCGCCGTCGCGCTCGACGCCCTCGCCACGCTCCGTGGTCTGGGCGTGGGGGCGGCGCTGGTGATCGCCGGAGACGGCCCGCTGGCGGGCGTACTGGCGCGCCGGGCGCGCGAGCGGCGGCTGCCGGTGGTCTTCCTCGGCCACGTGGGCGACCGGGAGCGGCTGGCGGACCTCCAGGCCGCCGCGGACATCTGCCTGGCACCGGGACCGGCCGAGACGTTCGGCCTGTCCGCGCTCGAAGCACTCGCCTGCGGCACCCCGGTGGTCGCGAGTGCGTCGTCGGCCCTCCCGGAGATCCTGGGCGCGGCGGGCGGCACGGCGGGGGACACGCCGAGGGCGTTCGCCGACGCCGTACGAGAACTCCTCGCCCGCCCGGAGGCCGCCCGGCGCGCTGCGGCACGGGCGCGGGCCGAACTCTTCGGGTGGGACCGCGCGGTGGCGGCGTTCCTGGCGGCACACGAGGCGCCGGCGCGTACGGGGCGGGACCACCCGCTCGCGGAGGCCGGGACGGGCGCCGGGGCGCCGGTGGCGGTTTCGTCGCCCGAGCCGGCGCCCCGGGTTTCTTCGGTTCCGTCCGTGGTTTCCGCCGCTTCGGCGACGGCGCTCCCCACGGCGCTCCCGATGGCGGTCGGGTCGCCCGCGGTCGCGGCGCCGGTGGCGTCCGTCGCGGTGGCGCCGGTGCCGCCTCCGGTCGGGGGTGCGGGATGACCGTGTACGCGAACCTCGGGGCGCCGCCCGAGGCCGCCGCTCCCGTCGAGCCCTCCGTACCGAGGCCGCTCCGGTTCGCCGCGCTCGGGGACTCGCTCACCGTGGGCGTGGGGGACCGCGTGGACGGCGGCTGGCGCGGCTGGGCGGTACTGCTCGCCGAAGCGCTCACACCGGCCGACGACGGAACGGCGGCGCTCGGCGGGTCCGCACCGGCCATGCCTCACGGCGCTGCCGACGGGCGGGACCGCCGGACGACGGTCCCCGGCCGCCGCCTCTGGGCCGTGTCCGGCGCTGTCCCTCGCTCCGGCCACGCCGCCGGATCGGCCGGACGTCCCCCCGGCCACGCCGCCCCCGCCGAACCCGCCCCCACCTTCCGTAACTTCGCCACCAGCGGCGCCCTGACCCGTGACGTCCGTGCGCAACAGACCCCCGCGGCCCTCGCCTTCGCGCCCGACATCGCCTCCGTCGTCGTCGGCGTCAACGACACCCTCCGGCGCGCCTTCGACGTCGCCGCCATGGCCCGCGCCCTCGACGAGGTCTGTGCCGCCCTCACCGCGCGCGGAACCGTCCTGCTCACCGCCTGTCTGCCCGACCCCGGCATCATGCTGGGCCTGCCCACGCCCCTCGCGAGACCGCTCGCGCGCAGACAGCGCGCGGTCAACACCCTCATCCACACGCTCTCCGCGCGGTACGGCGCCGTCCATCTGCACGCCGCCGACCCGGCGTGGGTCGCCGACCGCTCCCTGTGGAGCGCCGACCGGCTGCACCCCGGCGAACGCGGCCACCGGATGATCGCCGCGCGATTCCACGCGATGCTCACCGCGCGCGGCCTGACCCTGGGCCCGCCACCACCCCAGGAGCCCGAACGGCCGCCGCCCACCCGGACGGAGGCACTGCTCTGGCTGGCGACGGCGGGCGCCGGCTGGATGGTGCGCAGAAGCACCGATCTGCTGCCCGAACTGCTGTGGCTGGCGGGCGCCGAGATGCGCCACCAGGTGCGCGGCACCGCCGACCACCTCGATCTGCGCGCCGAGCACGACCTCTCCCGTGCGCTGACAGCACTGCCGCCGGCCGCTCCGCTTGCGAGAATGGGGGAATGAGTGGGCGCTGGGAATTCTGGATCGACCGTGGCGGCACCTTCACCGACGTGGTGGGGAGGCGTCCCGACGGACGTCTCGTCACCAGGAAGCTGCTGTCGCACAACCCGGAGCAGTACCCGGACGCGGCGGTGGCCGGGATCCGGCTGCTGCTCGGCGTAGCACCCGACGATCCGGTGCCCGCCGACCGGATCGAGGTCGTCAAGATGGGCACCACCGTCGCGACCAACGCGCTGCTGGAGCGCCGGGGCGAGCCGACCGTCCTCCTCGTCACCGAGGGCTTCGGCGACGCGCTGCGGATCGCCTACCAGAATCGCCCCCGACTCTTCGACCGTCACATCGTGCTGCCGGAGGCCGTCTACGAGCGCGTCATCGAGGTTCCCGAACGCGTCGACGCCCACGGTGCCACCGTCCGGCCGCTGGACACGGACGCCGTCGTCGCGCGGCTGCGGGAGGCGTACGACGACGGCTTCCGCAGCGCCGCCGTCGTCCTCATGCACGGCTACCGGTATCCCGACCACGAGAGTGCCGTCGCCGAAGCGGCCCGCGCGGCCGGCTTCACCCAGGTCAGCAGCTCCCACGAAGTCAGCCCGCTGATCAAACTGGTACCGCGCGGCGACACGACCGTCGTGGACGCCTACCTCTCCCCGATCCTGCGGCGCTACGTGGACGAGATCGCCTCCGAACTCCGCGACATCCGCCTGATGTTCATGCAGTCCAACGGAGGGCTGCGCGAGGCCGCCCACTTCCGTGGGAAGGACGCCGTGCTGTCCGGACCGGCGGGCGGTGTCGTCGGCATGGCCCGTACCTCCGGACAGGCGGGCTTCGACCGCGTCGTCGGCTTCGATATGGGCGGCACGTCGACCGATGTCTCGCACTACGCCGGGGAGTTCGAGCGCGAGCTGGGCACCCAGGTCGCCGGGGTCCGGATGCGGGCGCCGATGATGAACATCCACACCGTCGCCGCCGGCGGCGGCTCCGTACTGCACTTCGACGGCCAGCGCTACCGCGTCGGCCCCGACTCGGCGGGCGCCGTGCCGGGACCCGCCTGCTACCGCCGGGGCGGCCCGCTCACCGTCACCGACGCCAACGTGATGCTCGGCCGGGTGCAACCGGACCACTTCCCCGCGGTGTTCGGACCTGACGGCGACCAGCCGCTGGACGCCGACGTGGTGCGCGAGCGCTTCACCGCGCTCGCCGAGGAGGTCGAGGCGGCCACCGGCGTACGGCGCGAGCCGGCCGAAGTCGCCGCGGGCTTTCTGGAGATCGCCGTGCTCAACATGGCGAACGCCGTCAAGAAGATCTCCGTGCAGCGCGGGCACGACATCACCCGCTACGCCCTCACCAGCTTCGGCGGCGCGGGCGGCCAGCACGCCTGCGCGGTCGCGGACGCGCTCGGCGTCGACACGGTGATCGTGCCGCCGCTCGCCGGGGTCCTCTCCGCGTACGGCATCGGACTCGCCGACGCCACCGCCATGCGGGAGCAGTCGGTGGAGGCCGAACTCGGCGACGGCGACGGCGACGGCGAGAGCGGCGAGGGCGGCACGCTCGGCCGGGTGCGGGAACTGTGCGCCGCACTCGCCGAGCGCACCCGCGCCGAACTGCGCGCCGACTCCGTCCCGGACGCCGCGATCACCACCTACGCGCGCGTGCTGCTCCGGTACGCCGGAACGGACGCGAGCCTGGCGGTGCCCCTCGGCGGCGTCGCCGACATGACGGCGGCCTTCGAGAGCGAACACCGCTCGCGCTACGCCTTCACCATGGACAAGCCGCTGGTGGTCGAGGCCGTGTCGGTCGAGGCCGTCGGAACGGCCGAGTCGCACAGTACGTACGCGGCGGACGCGGCCTCCGTAGAAGGCGACGGCGAGCCCGTACGACCCGTGAGGGTGCGGATGTTCGTCGACGGCACGGAGCGCGACTGCCCGCTCCTCCGGCGCGCCGATCTGCGGCCCTCCGACACCGTCGAGGGCCCCGCGATGATCGCCGAGGCCGACGCGACGACCGTCGTGGACGCGGGCTGGCAGGCGGCGGTCGGCGACCTCGGACATCTGCTCCTCACCCGCGTACGCCCCCGCCCCACCCGCGTCGCCGCGGGCACGGACGTGGACCCGGTGCTGCTCGAAGTCTTCAACAACCTCTTCATGGCCATCGCCGAGCAGATGGGCGTACGCCTGGAGAACACCGCCCACTCCGTCAACATCAAGGAGCGGCTCGACTTCTCCTGCGCCCTCTTCGACGCCGAGGGCAATCTGATCGCCAACGCGCCGCACATCCCCGTCCACCTCGGATCCATGGGCGAATCCATCAAGGAGGTGCTGAAGCGCGACGAGGGCTCACTCCGCCCCGGCGACGTGTACGCCGTCAACGACCCGTACCACGGAGGCACCCATCTGCCGGACGTGACGGTGGTGACACCCGTCTTCGACGAACAGGGCGAACACCTGCGCTTCCTGGTCGCCTCGCGCGGCCACCACGCCGAGATCGGCGGCATCACGCCCGGCTCGATGCCCGCCTTCAGCAAGACCATCCACGAGGAGGGCGTGCTCTTCGACAACTGGCTCCTCGTACGGGGCGGCAGGCTCCGTGAGACCGAGACCCGCGAACTGCTCGCCGCCGCGCGGTACCCCTCCCGCGACCCGGACACCAACCTCGCCGACCTGCGCGCCCAGATCGCCGCCAACGAGAAGGGCATCGCCGAACTGCGCCGCATGACCGAGCAGTTCGGCTACGACGTCGTCGACGCCTACATGGGCCACGTACGGCGCAACGCGGAGGAGTCCGTGCGCCGCATCATCGCCGGGCTCAGCGACGGCGCCTACCGCTACGAGACCGACAACGGCGCGGTCATCGAGGTCGCCGTACGCGTCGACCGCGAAGCCCGCAGCGCCGTCGTGGACTTCACCGGGACCTCACCGCAGCAGGAAGGCAACTTCAACGCGCCCACATCCGTGGTGATGGCGGCCGTCCTGTACGTCTTCCGGACCCTGGTCGCCGACGACATCCCGCTCAACAGTGGCTGTCTGGCACCGCTCGACGTACGGGTGCCCGACGGTTCGATGCTGGCGCCGGCCTTCCCGGCGGCGACGGTGGCGGGCAACGTGGAGACCTCGCAGGCCGTGACGGGAGCCCTGTACGCGGCGCTCGGCGTCCAGGCAGAGGGCTCGGGCACCATGAACAACCTCACCTTCGGCAACGAACGCGTCCAGTACTACGAGACGGTGGCGAGCGGATCGGGCGCGGGGGAGGGCTTCGACGGCGCCGACGCCGTCCAGACCCATATGACCAACTCCCGCCTCACCGACCCCGAAGTGCTCGAATGGCGCTATCCGGTGCGGGTCGACGGATTCGCCGTCCGGGACGGCAGCGGCGGCCGTGGCCGCTGGACCGGCGGGAACGGAGTCGTACGGCGTATCCGCTTCCTGGAACCCATGACGGTGACGCTGCTGTCCGGGCACCGCACGGTGCCGCCGTACGGCATGGCGGGCGGTGAGCCGGGTGAACTCGGCGCCAACGAGGTGGACCGGGCCGACGGGACCCGTGCGTCGTTGAAGGGCGTCGACTCGGCGGACATGGCCGTGGACGACGTACTGGTGCTGCGCACCCCGGGCGGCGGGGGATACGGCACACCGGGCTGAACTCGCCCGGTGCGGCGGGCCGGTGGCCGGTCCGCCGTATCCCTGCCCGCCCGCGGAAGTCGCTGGGGCTTCTGCGTCGTTTCGACCGTTGTCAGTCCGAGGACCTAATCTGTGCAGCGTGACTTCGCCTGCCTCGACGGACCCTGTTCCGCCCCAGCTCAGCGCGGGGCCGCGGCTCGCCCAGGGCCCGGCCGCCGACGAAGGGCTGGCGCGGCGGCTGCGCGCGCTCGCCTGCACCGCGCCGCTGCACGACCTCGACACCCGCAAGGCCAATCTGGCGGGGGAGTACTCCGTCTACGCGATGGCGGAGGTCGCGCTCGCGGCGATCGACCTCGTCACGCTCAACATGGACTTCGACACCGGCGCGGACCACGAGCAGATAGTGGCCAGACTCCTCCCACGCGTCGCGGCCCAGGCGCCGCACCGTCCGGTCACCGAGCACGAGCGCGTGGCCCGCTGGGTGCTGGAGAATCTGATCAACGTCGGCAGCGTCGACCGCGGTTTCCGCGCCGTGTACGGCACGTTCGGCGCCGACGGCGTCTACATCCGCCGGGACTACGACTTCAAACTGATCGAGGAAGTCCCCGGCCACGGCGGCAGCGTCTATCTGCGCACCACCGACGAAGCGGTCAACGTGCTGGTGGGCGCGTTGGACACGGACGTCACCAGCGCGCAGATCGCCGCCGAGGTCAAGCTGGAGGTATTGATCAACAGGGGGCGGCTCGCCGACGCCCAACTCGCCGCCGAACAGGCCCGGTACCGCACCGTGCAGTACGCGGAGACCCTGCGCAGAACCCTGGAGGCGACCCGGCGCAACGTCCGCGCGGTCGACTGGCTCAACGCCGTGCCCGACATGATCGCCGAGGCGCTCGACCATGTCGCCGACCGCTACCGCCACGAGAACGCCATCCTGAACAACATCCGCAAGTCCCGTGACGAGGCGGAGACCGGCGCCGACCCCAAGACGGCCGAGCACAAGCGGCGCGCCGCCGAGCTGGTCGACATCGTCAAGGACTGCATCCGCCGGCACACCCAGCTCCAGTCCCGACTCCTGGAGGCCGGACCGCTGTTCCGCGCCGAGCAGGACCGCCAGGCGTTCGCCGAGCCCACGACACGGACGGGCCTCGACCTCTACGGCCAGCTCGTCGCCCCGCTCCTGCCGCTGTCGGTCGACCGGGCGAGCCGCGTCACCGACGCCTTCTTCGCCCGTGGCACCGGACTGCGCACGCCCGCGTCCGTGCGGGTCGGCGACCTCGTGGACCTGCTCCTCACACCCCCCGTGGAGCGCGAACACCTCGGCGCGGAGATGCCCGAGCCCGATCTGATCGCGACCCCCGCCGACAGCCGCTTCAGCGAGGAGCAGTTGGCGAGCGCGATGGAACTGCTCGACCTGGAGCCCGACGCGCCGCGCAGACTCTCCGGCCTGCTCGCCGAGGCCCGCCGCCGCGACCAGGACCTGCCCTATCTGGTCGCGCTGCTCGCGATCCACGCGGCCAGCCCACCCGTCGGTACGGCCTACCGACAGGGCGAGGAGCGGCTGTTGTTCGCCGTGGACGACGGCACCCCCCTCGACGACGAGGAGTTCGGCGGCGCCGACCTCATAGTGGGCATGGCTCTCCTGGACGCCGCGGGCATGACCGCCGACCGTACGGACGCGGCATGACGCCCCCGAGGATCCACAGGACCCGTCCCGGGCCGACGGCCCGTGCCATTCGCATCAGGACCACCCGCATCAGGACCACCCGCATCGGGACCACCCGCATTAGAACCACCCGCTTCCGAACCATCCCCAGCGAGGAGCAGCGCCCGTGAGCGACCACCAGGCAGAGCACGCCGCCGCGTGGGGCGAGCCGGGCAGCACCGAAACGGCCCGCACGTCCGTGCCCCCGCCGCCGGGCGGCGCCGTCACCCCCGCCGACGCGGCCGACGCCGCCCGCCTCGTCTCCTTCGGACTCCAGCCCAAGCTGCTGCCCGCGCGGGACGCCGAATACGCCGACCTGCTGCGCCGCTACCGCGAGGAGACCTCTTTCGCGCGGCTCGCCGACGCGGTGGCCACCGGCCTCGGTCTTGTCGTCCTCGAAGTCTCCTCCCGCGCCGGAATGGCCGTGACGGCGGGCGAGGACTCCGTGTTCGCCGTCCGCATGGGCGACTACGCCCGCCGCGCGTCGACGGACTCGGCGGACCGCTTCCTGCACGGCCTGGCCCATCTCGCCGTCGCCGCCATGGCCTTCCCCCGCCCCGAGGACCTCGCCGACGACGGGTACATCGGCCGGATCACCGTCAACGGCGTCGACGCCTTCGTACGGCAGGCGTGCCGCAGGCTGGAGGAACAGGCCGAGGAACAGGGCGAGAACACCGACCCGGAGACCGACGCCCCCGGCCTCGAGTCCGCCTGGCGCGTCTACGCGCGCCGCAGCTCGACCGGCGCCACCAAGGACGCGCGCCGCCTGGCGGGCTCCACCACCGGCATCATCGGCAAGGCCATGGCCTTCCTCACCGACTCCGGCTTCCTGCACCGCACCGGCGACGACGCCGGAGGCGCGTACCGCACCACGGCCCGCTACCAGCTCCAGGTCCGCGACATGGCCGGCAGCGCCGCCATGGCCGAACTGCTCGCCCTGGGCGTCGTCCCGGTCACCGACGGCTCGGCGACGCTGCTCCCCCCACCCGACCCGGACGACCTCGACCTGGTCGCCGACGCCGGACTGCCGTTCCACTCCTGAGCCCAGCGGTCCACCGGCCCGGCAGCCCAGCCCCGCCCCCCCACCCCGTCCGGTCATCAGCCGGTCCTGATCACGACGAGAGTCCGCCGCCATGTACGAGCTGTCCCGGGTCCGCCTCTACTCCATCGGGCCTGCCGGTGCGCGCTACGCCGACACCGTGCTCGACCTGCGCGGAGTCGGCGAGCCGGTGCCCCACCCCGCGCCCACCCAGGCGGAGTTCTTCGAGGACGAGCCGGTCGGCCCGCCGCGCCGCCCGGCCCCCGCCGGCGTGCTCTTCCTGGAGAACGGCGGCGGCAAGTCCGTCCTGCTCAAACTGATCTTCTCGGTCATGCTGCCCGGCCACCGCAACACCCTCGGCGGCGCCAGCTCCGGAGTGCTGCGAAAATTCCTGCTCGCCGACGACTGCGGCCATGTCGCCCTCGAATGGCAGCACACCCTCACCGGCGAGCTGGTCGTGGTCGGCAAGGCCAGCGAATGGCGCGGCCGCCAGGTGTCCAACGACCCGCGCAAGTTCGCCGAAGCCTGGTACTCCTTCCGGCCGGGCCCCGGGCTGAGCCTCGACTCGCTGCCGGTCGCCGAGTCGACCGCCGTCCGGCGGCCCGTGGAAGGTGTCTCCGGCGCCAGGGGCCGGCGCCGCACCATGAAGGGATTCCGGGACGCCATCACCGAGGCGGGCAAGGCGTACCCGCATCTGGACGTGCACTGGGAGGAGATCCACGACCGCTGGATCGAGCATCTCGGCGATCTGGGCCTCGACCCCGAACTGTTCCGCTACCAGCGGGAGATGAACGCCGACGAGGGCGAGGCCGCCGGGCTCTTCGCGGTGAAGAAGGACTCCGACTTCACCGACCTGCTGCTGCGCGCCGTCACCGACACCCGCGACACCGACGGGCTCGCCGACCTCGTCGGCGGCTTCGGCAACAAACTGGGCCGCCGCGCCGAACTGACCGCCGAGCGGGACTTCACGGCGGGCTCCGTCGATCTGCTCGGCCGGATCGTCGACGCCGCCGACTCCCGGTCCCGGGCCCGCGACATCCACGCCGGCGCCGAGCGCCGCACCCGTACCCTCGCACGCAGACTCACGGCCCGCGCCGCCGTCGAACGAGACCGCGTGGGCGACCTCGCCCAGCAGGTCACCGCCGCCGCCCACACCGTCACCGAGGCCGACCGGGCCCGCGGGCGCAGCGCGCTCATCGCCGCCGAACTGGCCTACCGGCACGCCTCCCTGGCCCTCACCGTCGCCGAGAAGGCCGCCGCCGCGCAGCGCCGTGAGCTGACCGACGCCCGTACGCTCCACTCCGCCTGGCAGGCCGCCGAGAACGTCCTGCGGCACCGCGCCGCCGCCGACCGTTCGGCGCGCGTCGCCGTCGCGATCCGCGAGGCCGAACGTGACGCGGCACCCGCCCTGGCCGCCCGCGCCACCGCCGCCGCCGACCTCGTCCGCGCGCTCCACGCGGCCGCGGCCGACGGCGAGAGCTTGGCCAACGAGGAGGAGGAGCGCTCCGCCGCGCTCCAGGAGGTCGGCGAGGCCGCGCACCGTGACGCGACAGCGGCGGCCACCGAGGCGCAGCGCGCCCGCAGCGAGACCGGTCATCTGCGCCAGCGGCTGTCCGAGGTCGAGCAGGAGACCGCCGAGGCGGTACGGGCCGGCTGGCTCGACGACACCGCACCGGACGCCGACCCGGCACGGGCCGCGCTCGCCGCGAGCGACGCGGAGAAGTCCGCGGTCGCCGCCTGGGACGCGGCCAGGGAGACGGCGCGCGCGGCGGCGGACCGGGCCAGGGAGGCTGCGGCGACCGAATCCCGCGCCGAACTCGCCGAGGCCCGCGCCGTCGACGCCGCGCGCGCCGCAGAGCACGAGTACGACGCGGAGCGCCGTACCGCCGAGTCGATCGCCGAGGAGGAACGCCTCACCGAACTGCTCGGCCTGCCCGGCGCACCACCACGCGCGGGCGTCCCCGGACCACGCAGCGCCGGCCAGGGCGGCCCGGAAGGCCCGACCGGTCCGGCGGCGGCCCCCGGAACCGCTCCCGGAACGTCCCCCGAGGCGGGCTCCGGTGGCACGAAGCGCCCGGACGGCACCGGCACCGCCGTCGGGCAACTGTCCAGGACGACCGGCGCCCCGGCGGCCCCCACCGCCCAAGGTCCCCTCACCCCCGAGGAACTGGACCGGTACGCCGACGAACTGCGCGAACTCCTCGACCAGGGCGTCACCGCCGCCGAACGCCAGCTGTTCGACCTGCGTACGGCCGCCGCCGACGACTCCCGCATCCTCGGCGCGCTCGGCGACGGCGGGCTGCTCCCGCCCGGCCCCGACGTCCTGGCCACCGTCGAATACCTCGGCGAACACGGCATCCCCGCCCTCCCCGGCTGGCGCTATCTCGCCCAGGCCGTCGACCCCGCCGACCACGCCGCCGTCCTCACCGCCCGGCCCGAACTGGTCGACGGCGTCGTCATCACCGAACCCGCCTCGCACGCCAGGGCACGCGAAGTCCTCTCCGGCGCCGCCCTCCTGCCGCGCTCCACCGTCGCCGTCGGTACGGCCGCGGCCCTGCTCGCACCGGTGCCGGGTCCCGGCCCGCACGGTGACGCGGCCGGCGGCGAGGACAGCGGTGTCTTCCTCGTACCGCCCAACCCGGCCATGCACGACGAGCACGCCGCCGACGCCGAACGGCAGTCCCTGCGCGCCAAGTCGACCGCCCGCGACGAGGAGATCCGCACCCTGTCCGCCCGGCTCTCCGCCGACCGGGCCATCGCCGCGCGCCTCGGCTCCTGGCGCGCCACCTGCGCCCCGGGCAGACTCACGGAACTCGCGGAGACCGCCCGGGACGCCGACGATCTGGCGAGGTCGGCCGGGGCCGAACTCGCCGAGGCCCGTACGGTCCGGATCGAGGCGGACGAGGCAGCCGCCGACACCGCCCGGGTACGCGACGAACGGCAGGAGGCCGCCCAGCGCGCCCGCCGGGTCTCCGACGCCCTCGCCGGCCTCGCCTTCCGCCTGCGTGAACGGGCCGGCTGGCAGGTCAAGCTGCGCGCGCTCGCCGACGACGCCGCGGAGTCCGAAGCCCGCGCCACCGCCTGTCTGGAACGGGCCCGCGCCGCCGACGAGGACCGCCGCGCCGCCCAGCGCGCCGCCGACGACGCCCGCCGTACGTCCCGTGCGCTCCGCGCCGAGCGCGCCGAGATCGCCGGCGCCCCCGAGAATCTGCCCGAGCCCGACGGGGACGCGCCCCGCACCGCGCTGCCCGCGCTGCGCGAGGCATACCGGGCCGCCTCCCAGCTGTACGAGAAGGTCGGCGTCGGCGCCGACCTCCGCGCCGAACAGGCCCACGCCGAGAGCGACGAAGGCGCGGCCCTCGCCGAACTGGACCGGCTCAGCAACAAGGTCCGTACCCGCGCCGCCCAGCTCCTGGAGAGCACGGACGGCGCCGACGGACCGTCCCGGCAGGCCGCCGCCGCCCGCGCCGAATCGCTCGTCCAGATGCTGGAGTCACGCGCGTCGGCCGCCAGCGAACACCTGGGGCGCCTGCGCGGCGAGGCCGAACGGCTCGCACCCGCCGAGGGCGAGACACACACGGACCTGCCCGACGGGCACGTCCCCACCGAGGTGGCCCAGGCCCAGGCCCTGCTCCGTACCGCCACCAACGAACTCGCCACGCGCACCGACGCGTTGGACACCGCCCGCTCCGCACACAGCGAACTGCTGCACGCCCACCGCACCGCCGAGGACGCCACAGGCGGATTCGAGGAGACCGCGGCCCTCCTCGGCGATCTCCTCCGGGGCTCGGCCTACGAGGACACCGACGAGGCACCGGAAGCCTCCGAGCCCTATCCCGGCAGTATCGAAGAGGCCCGGATCGCCGCCGCCGAGACCCGCCGCTCGCTGCGCGCCTGCGCGACGGACCTGTCCGCGGCCGACGCCGCCGTCCGGGAAGCGAGCGACATTCTCGTACGGCACGCCAACTCCACCCGCTACGAGCAGGTACGCACCCCGGCCCGCCAGCAGATCCGCGAACTGCCCGCGGCCGCGCTGCCCGACCACGCCGCGAAGTGGGCCAACGCCTTCGCCCCCCGGCTGCGCGTCCTCACCGACGAGCTGGAGCAACTGGAACGCAACCGCGACTCGATCGTCGACCGGCTGCGCGGACTGGTGGAGTCCGCGCTCACGACCCTGCGCTCGGCGCAGCGGCTCTCCCGGCTGCCCGAGGGACTGGGCGAGTGGTCCGGCCAGGAATTCCTCCGGATCCGCTTCGAGGAACCCGACCAGGCGACCCTCACCGAACGGCTCGGCGAGGTCATCGACGAGGCGACCCACGCCGCCCTCAAGAAGAACTCCGACCTCCGCAGGGACGGCATGTCCCTGCTGCTGCGAGGCGTTCAGGCCGCCCTCCAGCCCAAGGGCATCGCCGTCGAGATCCTGAAACCGGACGCCGTGCTGCGCGCCGAGCGCGTCCCGGTCGGTCAGATGGGCGACGTCTTCTCCGGCGGCCAACTGCTCACCGCCGCGATCGCCCTCTACTGCACGATGGCCGCGCTGCGGAGCAACGACCGGGGACGCGACAAGCACCGGCACGCCGGCACACTCTTCCTCGACAATCCGATCGGCCGCGCCAACGCGACGTATCTGCTGGAGCTCCAGCGCGCCGTCTCGGACGCGCTCGGCGTCCAACTCCTCTACACGACCGGCCTCTTCGACACGACAGCATTGGCCGAATTCCCCCTGGTCATCCGGCTGCGCAACGACGCGGACCTGCGGGCGGGCCTGAAATACATCAGTGTCGAGGAACATCTGCGGCCGGGGCTTCCCCAGCAGGACCCGGACGGCGAGACGGTGCACGGCGAGATCACGGCCACGCGTATGTTCAAACGTTCTCAGACCGCCGTCGCGGCTGCTGCCACGACGACGGCCGACGAGACTTCGGTCGACCAGACACAGGCTGGCGGGACACGGGCGAACCAGACGTCGGCGGAGCCGACGGCCCCGCCGCGGGAAGACACCCTCCAGGACAGGTCCTAGGAGCCCAGCAGCCGCCGGGACGCGGGCGTTCAGGCTTCGGAGAGCCTGCCGGCGCCCCGGCGTCGTATCCGCGCGCCGTCACGCTCCGCCGTCCGCGCCGTACGCCTGGCCCTGCGGCGCTCCCTGCGCAGCTGCCGTGCCGTGCTGCTCGGTACGGACACCACACCGTTGCGCTGATTCCACACCTGGCGCGTCACCCATACGTCGAGCACACCCCAGGTCGCCACCACCGTGCTGCCCACGCTGCTCAGCACCATGGGGAAGGCCAGCCACGAACCCGCGAGGGTGCAGAAGAACGCCACCATCGCCTGCATCAGCGTCACCGACGCTATGATCACGGCCCGCACCGCCGCCGTCCGCACCGGATCGGGCATCCGGCGCCGTATCGCGGGCTCCTCCACCCAGAGCCGCCGCGACAGGCCCGTGCCGCGCGGGGCAGGCAGCTCGACCTCGACCTCCGCGGGCGACTTCCTCGTGGCCGCCCCGCGGGCCTCGCGGCCGTCGTCGCGACTGTCCCCGGGGCCGTTCCCGCGCCCCGCCGTACGTGCCTGCGCCTGTGCCTGCTTGCCCGCCTTCGTCGCTGTTCTCGTGTCCGACTTCGAATTCATGGACCGTAACTCCCCACCGCTGTCCGACATCAGGGTGACTGCCCGGCCCCGGCCGCTTCACGCGAACCATGGCACCGAATGTGTGGCGGGCAGCGCACCGGCGCTGTCCGCCCGCCCCGTCCCTCGCTCCGAATTCCCCACCCTGAGCCGGTACTTCCGTACGTCAGTACCCATACACATAGACGAGCGACAGATCAGGAAGATTCCCGCGCACATACGGTTCAGGCCATCTGATCGATTGCGAAAAGTGACGTCCCGCCAGGTACTGTGCGCGACAGCGGCGAAAGTCAACTCCGTGAATACCAGGACAACTCGTGATCAACTCATCCGAGCGAGACCGAAAATCGCCCGGACGTGTCTTCGAGTTGTAGGTGTGCGGTAGTAGGCTCACGCCGTTTGTTGACGAGGATGTCCATTCTGATGAAGACGCCTTCCACGTCGGGTGGAAGGTGGAGCTGGGGGAGGCCATGCGCTTTCGCGGGAAGTCCATCCGCCGGAAGATCGTGGCGTTGCTGCTTGTGCCGCTCATCTCCCTCACGGCCCTGTGGGCATTCGCCACGACACTCACCGGCCGCGAGGCCAACCAACTCCTCGATGTCGCCTACATCATCGACAAGGTCGGCGACCCCGTGGAGGACACGGTCCGGGTGGTCCAGCGGGAACGCCGCCAGACCCTTGTCTACCTGGCCGACCCCCGTAACTCCGACTCCCTCGCCGCCCTGCGCCGGCAGCGCGCGGCCACCGACAGGGCCGTCACGAGGATCAAGGCGAACGCCGAGGACCCCTCGGTACGCGACCAGATGAGCGGCACCACCTCCGCACGGCTGACCTCGCTCACCGACGCGCTCGACGGCCTGGGCGCGCTGCGCCGTTCCGTCGAGAAGAGCACCGTCACCCGCGGCCAGGCACTCGACTTCTACAACAGACTCGTCGACCCGTGCCACAGCTTCCTGTCGACGCTGCACGCCCTGGAGGACGTGGAGCTGGACAAGCAGGCGCGCGCCCTGGTCGGCGTCGACCGCGCCCAGGAGATGCTCTCCCGCGAGGACGCGTTGGTCGTCTCCGCGCTGGTCACCCGCCGTACCACGTCGGACGAGATCCGGCTGATATCCGACCTGGTCGCCAACCGCACACTGCTCTACGAGACCAACCTCGACGTCCTGCCCGCCTCCGAGCGGGAGATCTTCGAGCAGTACTGGGGCGGTCCCGGCACCCAGCCCCTCCGCGAGGCGGAGGAACAGCTCATCGCCGCGGGCCCGGGCAAGGGCCCGGCCTCGGTGGACGCCGCCCGCTGGCAGGAGATGGCCAACCCCGTTCTCGAAAGCCTGGAGCGTGAGGGCGAGGCGGCCGACGAGCGCTACCAGGACCGGGTCGAACCGGCCGGGTTCAACGTCTTCGTCCTGGCCGGAATCGCCGGCGTACTCGGCTTCCTCGCGCTGCTCGTCTCCCTGATCGTCTCCATCCGCGTCGGCCGCAGCCTCATCCGCGACCTGTCCGGCCTCCGTAAGGAGGCGCACGAGGTGTCCGGTGTCCGACTGCCGAGCGTCATGCGACGCCTCGCGGCGGGCGAGCAGGTCGACGTCGAGACGGAGGCCCCGCGGCTGGACTACGAGCGCGACGAGCTGGGCCAGGTCGGCCAGGCGCTCAACACCCTCCAGCGCGCCGCCGTCGAAGCGGCCGTGAAGCAGGCCGAGTTGAGGCACGGAGTCTCCGAGGTGTTCGTCAACCTCGCCCGCCGCAACCAGGTCCTCCTCCACCGCCAGCTCACGCTCCTGGACACCATGGAGCGCCGCACCGAGGACACCGACGAACTCGCCGACCTGTTCCGCCTCGACCATCTGACCACCCGTATGCGGCGCCACGCCGAGGGCCTGGTGATCCTCTCCGGAGCCGCGCCGTCCCGCCAGTGGCGCAAGCCCGTCCAGCTCATGGACGTCGTACGGGCCGCGGTCGCCGAGGTCGAGGACTACGAGCGCGTCGAGGTCCGCAGACTGCCGAGGATCGGTGTCGGCGGCCCCGCCGTCGCCGACCTCACCCACCTCGTCGCCGAACTCCTGGAGAACGCCACGGTGTTCTCACCCCCGCACACGGCGGTGCAGGTCCACGGCGAACGTGTCGCCAACGGCTTCACCCTGGAGATCCACGACCGCGGCCTCGGCATGAACTCCGACGCCCTCCTCGACGCGAATCTGCGGCTCGCGGAGACGCCCGAGTTCGAGCTGTCCGACACCGACCGCCTCGGTCTCTTCGTCGTCAGCCGGCTCGCGCAGCGGCAGAACGTTCGGGTCTCGCTCCAGCCGTCTCCGTACGGAGGCACCACCGCGATCGTGTTCCTGCCGGCCGCCCTGCTCACCGAGGCGCCCGAGACCCAGGGCACCGGATTCCGGCTCGACCGGCAGAACCTCGCGACCGACAACGGCCGAGGCCGCTCCGACGGCCGGCTGGCGTCGCTCTCGCAGGTCCCCACCGGACTCAGCGGAAGCCGCTCCGTGCTGGACGGGCCCATCGAACTCGAACCTCCCCTCACCGGGCGCGAATTCGACGACCTGCCCAACCGCGGTGACACCACCGCCGCCACCGACCTCGGCAACGGCGACCTGGACGACACCGAGAGCGAGCGCGGCGGGATCTTCCGCGCCCGTGAGCACCTGCGGGACACCCGCGGGCGTGAGGCGGGCCGCCCGCGCGGAGCGCGCGACGGCGTCTCCGGAGAACTCCACGAGCAGCACCGCCAGGCCGCGGACCAGGACGGTCCCAGCGGCCGTGACAGCCTCGACGACGCCGACCCGCTCGGGTTCCCGTCGCAGCTTCCCCGCCGCAGCCGCAAGACCCCGAAGCTGGTCGCCGACCACGGAAGGCGTCTGGACGAGCGCGGCGGCGCCCACCCGGCGTCGGAGGCGTCGCCGGGCACGCCCGCGCCGGCGACACCCATGCCGGGGACACCCGTGCCGAACGAGCCCGTGCCGAGGACGCCCGTGTCGAACGCGTTCGCACCGAACCCGTCCGCACCGACCGACGGAGCCGCCGTGACGCCTGACGAGAACGGGTCTCCCGCCCCGCTCGGCGGCCTTCCCCGGCGCGTCCGGCAGGCCAGCCTCGCGCCCCAGCTCAAGGACGCCGTACGGGAAGAGGCCGAGGCGTCGCCCACCGACGCCACGGAGCGGGACTACGAGCGGGACGCGGACCAAGTACGGAACCGTATGGCTTCCCTTCAACGGGGCTGGCAGCGTGGCCGTCAGCAGAACAACGCCGAAGACACCGATGGCACCGAAGGCATCAACGGCCCCGGCGACACAGCAGGAACGACACCGGAGGGGGACGGTCGATGACCGCACCGAAAGCCGCATCATCCGATTCCACACGCCGCGGATCCGTTCCGGGCGACCTCAACTGGCTCCTGGACGAGCTGGTGGAACGGGTCGGCAGCATACGCAAGGCGATCGTCCTCTCCGGGGACGGCCTCGCCACGGGCACGTCGAAGGATCTGACCCGTGAGGACGGCGAACATCTCGCCGCCGTCGCCTCCGGCTTCCACAGCCTCGCCAAGGGCGTCGGCCGCCACTTCGAGGCGGGCAAGGTCCGCCAGACCGTCGTCGAACTCGACGAGGCATTCCTCTTCGTGACGGCGGCGGGCGACGGCAGTTGCCTCGCCGTGCTCTCCGACTCCGATTCCGACGTCGGCCAGGTGGCCTACGAGATGACGCTCATGGTCAAGCGCGTCGGCGTCCACCTCGGTGCCGCACCCCGCGCCGGACAGCCCACCACCGGGTGAGCTGAATGTCATGACTGATGCAGGCGAGGGTCCGAAGCACTGGTTCGACGGCGACGCCGGCCCGGTGGTGCGCCCGTACGCCATGACACGCGGCCGGACCAGCAGCGCCACCCGGCACCGGCTCGACCTGATCGCCATCGTCATCCCGGCGCCCGCGGCCGACGACCCCGCGGGCGACCGGACACTGTCTCCCGAGCATGTGGAGATAGTCGAACTCTGCAGAGCCAGTCCTCAGTCGATCGCGGAACTCGCCGCGGGCCTCGACCTCCCCGTGGGGGTGGTCAGGGTCTTCGTAGGAGATCTGGTCGAGAACGAACTGGTGCACGTAACCCGTCCCGTTCCGCCGGCCGAGCTGCCGGACGTGAACATTCTCCGCGAGGTGATCAATGGTCTTCGGGCGCTCTAGCCGTGGACAGCGGCCGATCGAGCCGGTGACTCTGAAGATCCTGGTGGCAGGCGGCTTCGGGGTGGGCAAGACCACCCTCGTGGGCGCGGTGAGCGAGATCAAACCGCTGCGCACCGAGGAACTGCTCACCGAGGCGGGCCGCCCCGTCGACGACATCGCGGGCATCGAGGGCAAGACCACGACCACGGTCGCGATGGACTTCGGGCGCATCACGCTCCGGGACGACCTGGTGCTCTATCTGTTCGGTACGCCTGGCCAGGACCGCTTCTGGTTCCTGTGGGACGAGTTGGCCCAGGGCGCGCTCGGCGCGGTCGTCCTGGCCGACACCCGGCGGCTGGAGGACTCCTTCGCGGCGGTCGACTACTTCGAGCGGCGGGACATTCCCTTCGCCGTCGCCGTCAACTGCTTCGAGGACGCGGCGCGTTTCCCCGCCGAGACGGTCCGGACGGCGCTCGACCTCGACCCCGAGGTCCCGCTGATGATGTGCGACGCGCGCCGTCGGGAGTCCGTCAAGGACGTCCTGGTGGCGGTCGTGGAGCACGCGATGATCCGCGCGCGCAAGCAGCGCGAGCCCGCGGTCACCACCAGCTGACGACACACCGACGGTACGTACCGACGGCACGCACCGACGACACCTACGGAACACGGCCCGTACCCCCACCGACAGGGGTACGGGCCGTGAGTCTCAGCGCTTCGACAACTCAGCGGTTCAACAACTCAGCAGCTCAGCGGTTCTCGGCGAGCCACTTCGCGGCGATCTCGGCCAACTCGGCGTCCCGTCCCGCGAGCATCATCCGGATCATCTGCACATCGCCGCGCAGCGACCACGCGGGATGCCCGAAACTCGCGGGGTTGTTCTTCTCGATGAAGAAGTGCGCCGGCCAGGCCGTTCCGTAGCCGATCAGCGGCAGCGCCGCCGCGTACCGCTTCCGGCCGCGCGCCAGGCCGTAGACGCTGACGGCGAGGCCGGTGAGCGTCCCCGTGAGATGGACCCAACGGGTGGCGGCGCGCGAGTGCATCGCCACGTAGTAGGGCCAGAATTCCTCGTACGACTCGTATGCCGCCGTTGTCTCCGTTGCCATACGGGCACCGTAACGGCTCCGCCCGGAAGGGGAAACGGGCAGGAGGAGAACCGAAAACGGGCGGCTCGCGTCCGAGAGTAGTGAGCGGGCGGCCGGAGCCCACGGGGGTGGTCCCGGCCGGCCGCTCACCCGCTGGTCGTCCCCTCGCCGTCAGCGGCCGAGGACGGAGCGCCAGGACACCGGGAAGTCGAAGTAGGTGTCGGGGAATAGCTCCGGCTTGTGGGTGAAGTGCCACCACTCCTCGGGGAGGTTGGTGAATCCGGCGTCGGCCAGCGTGCTCTTCAGGAGCTGCCGGTTCGCGCGCTGCCCACCCTGGATCCGGGGATCGTCGGTGTGCGACAGCGTGTCGAAGCAGTCGTAACCGGTGCCCATGTCGACGGAGTTGTCCCGGAACCGCTCGCCCTGCGGCGCGTAGCAGGGGACCAGCTTCTCGCCGGGCAAGTACGGCAGGGTCGGCTTGGCCGGCAGCTTGACGATCGTCAGATCCACCGTGCTGCCGCGGCTGTGACCGGACTTCTCGGCGATGTATCCGTCGGTGAACAACCTCGACTTGTCGACCTGCGGATAGAACTCCGGCTTCATCCTCTCGTCCGTCAGGTCCTTCGCCCAGCGGACGAAGTGATCGACCGCCCGCTGCGGGCGGTAGCAGTCGTACACCTTGAGCGAGTAGCCCTGCCGCAGCAGCTTCGACTGCGCGCGCTGAAGTGCCCGCGCGGCCGGGCGCGTGAGGATGCAGAGCGGCTGGTCATAACCGTCGATCCGCTCGCCCACGAAGTTGTGCGGGGTGGTGTAGCGGATCTCCTGGATGATCGTCGGTGCCACGGTCGGCAGAGCCACGAACTCCTCGGGTGCCGTGGGCCGGGACGTCCGGGAGCCGCCGCCGGAGGACCCCGGCGCCTCGGAGGTCGAGGTCGCCCCGGACGCCCCCGGGGCTGCGGCGGTCACGGCGAGCAGGGTGGCCGCGGTGGCGGCCAGCGCGCGGAGTGCGGAAGCGAGTCGTGTCATGGGCACACCGTCTATCAGTTCCACGGCCCGCGGGAAAGAGTGATCGGCTACAGTCCGCGCGTGCCCGACCCCGAGAACGACTCAGCCGCCCCCAGGAACCAGGTCGTGCGGAACTCGCACTGCGGCAGCTGCGGCGCGCCGTATCCCGCCGGCGCCGACTGGCCGCGAACCTGCCACGTCTGCGGCGACACGGCCTATCGCAATCCGCTGCCTGTCGCGATCACCCTGCTGCCCGTGACCGACGACCGGGGCACCTCGCTCGTCGTCATCACCCGCACCATCGAACCCCGGCGCGGCCACCTCGCGCTCCCCGGCGGCTTCATCGACCACGCCGAGGACTGGCGGCACGCCGCCGTACGCGAGTTGCGGGAGGAGACCGGCATCGAGGCCGCCGAGCGGGACGTCCGACTGGCCGACGCGATGAGCGCGGCCGACGGCGCCCATCTGCTGCTCTTCGCGCTCCTGCCGGCACGCCCCGTCGCCGAACTGCCGGCGTCGGTGGCCACCGACGAGACGGACGGCTGGCAGCTGCTGCGGGCTCCCGCCGAGCTGGCGTTCCCGCTGCACACGGCGGCGGTACGGGCCTGGTTCGCCGGCCGGTACGACACCGCGACGCGCCCCGGCTGACCTTCGCCCCGGAGACCCGGAGACCCGGCGCCCTACCCCCGTACCCGCACCGGCAGTTCCGGCGGCACCACACCGTCGTCCGTCACACGCTCGACCACCACCTCGCCGCCCACCAGCCGTGACGTGTACCGCTCCACCTCCGGATACGCCCACCCGTCCCCGGCGTCCCGCACCACCAGCCCGCCACCCGTACGCCCCGGCGCCGGGGGCCACACCTCCAACTCAAGGCCCCCGACCGCCCCGTCCGGACCGGCACCGCCCCGCACCGGGATCACCGAGCCCGCCCGCGCCAGCACCGGAATCCTGGACGGCGGGGCGTCCAGCAGGACCTGACCCGGCCCCTCGTACGCGGCCCCGGTCGCCGTGTCGTACCACCGCCCACGCGGCAGCCGCACCGCGCGCCCGTCCGTACCGGCCTCCAGCACCGGTGCCACCAGCAGCGAGTCCCCGAGCAGAAACGCGTCCTCGCAGTCCCGCAGCGCCCGGTCCTCCGGCGCGCCCCACCACACCGGACGGGCGTACGGCGCGCCCGTCAGCCGCGCCAGCTGGGCCAGCGTCATGAAGTACGGCCCCAGCCGCTCCCGCTCCAGGAGCGCCGCCCGCGCGTGGCCGAGCACCTCGTCACCGAACTCCCACGGCTCCCTGCGCCCCGCGTCGATCGACGCGTGCGTACGGAACAGCGGCAGATACGCGCCCAGTTGATACCAGCGCAGAAACAGCTCCGGCGACGGACTCCCCGTGAAGCCACCCACGTCCGGCCCCGAGTACGGCACCCCGCACAGCCCCAGCCCCAGCACCAGGGCGAGCGAGGCGCGCAGCCCCGGCCAGCCGGTGTCCACATCGCCCGACCAGGTCCCGCCGTACCGCTGCATCCCCGCCCAACCGGACCGCGAGAAGAGAAACGGCCGCTCGTCGGGCCGCAGCCGCCGCAACCCCTCGTACCCGGCCATCCCCATCGTCAGCCCGTACACGTTGTGGGCCTCCCGGTGATCGCCACCACGCCCGTCGAGCGCGTGCCTGGCCGACAGCGGCAGCGTCATGTCCCCGAACGGCGCGAACGACACCGGCTCGTTCATGTCGTGCCAGACGCCCGAGAAGCCCTGCGCGAGCCGCTCCTCGTAAAGAGAGCCCCACCACTCACGCACCGCCGGATCGGTGAAGTCCGGATAGACGCACTCACCCGGCCAGACCTCCCCCCGTACGTCGTCGCCGCGCGCGTCCCGTACGAACGCGCCGGCCGCCGAACCGCTGTCGTACGTGTCGTTCCCCGGCTCCGCCTTCACCGCCGGATCGACGATCGAGACCAGCCGCACCCCCTCGGCACGCAACTCCTTGGCGAGAGCGGGCAGATCGGGGAAGCTCCGCCGGTCGACGGTGAACACCCGATGCCCGTCGTAGTGGTCGATGTCCAGATGGATCGCCGACAACGGCAGCCCGCGCTCCTGATAACCGGTCACGATCCGCCGCACCTCCTCGGCGCTGCCGAAACCCCACCGCGCGTGCTGCGGCCCCAGCGCCCACGCGGGAGGCAGCGCCGGCACACCCGTCAGCGCCGTCCAGCCGTGCAGCACCCGCGCGGGCGTGCCGAGCAGCACCCAGCAGCGCAACGGACCGCCGCCCATCCGCAGCTCGGACGTGCCCGGCCGGTCATGACCGGAGCCCGCGCCCTCCTCACCCTCCTTAAGAGTGACGCGCCCGTCCCACGAGTTGTCGTAGAAGGCGAGGTGCGTACCCGCGTCCGCCACCACCAGCTGCACCGGCATGGTGATGTACAGCGGATCGTCGCCCGGGCCGAAACCGCCCCGCGGATCGGTGTTCCACAGGCGGTACACGCCGTCGCGCAGCCGAGGCCCGGACGCCCGCCCGCCGAGCCCGAAGAAACGCGCGTCCGCCGCCACCTCGGCCCGCTGCGCCCACCGCGCGGGCCCGCCCCCGTCCACCGGCTCCCACCAGCGCGGCGGCAGCTCACGCCGCAGCACGACACCCCCGGGCGTCGCCACCTCCACACCGCCGTGCCGGGACACCGCCACCGTCACGCGCTCGGACACCACCCGCCAGCCGCCGTCCTTGTCGGGCTCCAGCACGGCCCGCGGATCGGGCTCCGGCGGATCGCCCGCCAGCGCGTACGACGGCGCGGGCTCCGCCCCGTCCCACCCCCAGAAGACCCCGCCGCCCACGGCCACCCACACCCGCAGCTCGGCCCGCGCGAACCGGACGATCCCGCCCCCCGCCAACGGCTCCGCACCACGCACCGGACCGGGCACCCTCGCCCGCTCCGCGCCCCGCGCCGGCAGATCCCGCTCGTCCGTACGACGGCGGCGCCAGGCCGACCGCACCGTCCGCATCCCCCGTACCGAACCGGCATCTTTCATCGAGCGCAGCAGTTCACGACCGTCCATGCTGCTCAGCCTGCCATCCGGCGGAGACCGAACCGACCGCGTTCAACTCCCGTTCACCCATGGTCCGGCCACATGTCGCCCGCGCCTCATTCCCGCACATCAGCAGGCGTCACAGGGGGACTGTCTGGTGCGAAAGACGATCACATGGCATCGTCCGTGGGAGCCGGGGCGCACCTCCGCACGCGTGCGCGCGCCCCACGCACACCACGCGTCGAGCCACCCCGGGAGCCACCGCATGACCTCAGCAGCAAGCCCAGCGCCCCTGTGGCAGCCGAACGCCGACCGCATCGCGGCGGCGCACGTGACCAGGTTCCAGACCTGGGCGGCCGAGCGGTACGGGGCCCCCGCCGAAGGCGGCTACGCGGCGCTGCACCACTGGTCGGTCACGGAGCTGGAAACGTTCTGGACGGCGATCGCCGACTGGTTCGACGTACGGTTCTCCACCCCGTACGAGCGCGTACTCGGCTCACGCGCCATGCCCGGCGCCGAGTGGTTCCCCGGCGCCACCCTCAACTACGCCGAGCACGCCCTGCGCACCGCCGAGGACCCCGCGCGCGCCGACGAGCCCGCGCTCCTGCACGTGGACGAGACCCAGGGACCCACGCCCGTCAGCTGGGCGGAGCTGCGTCGCCAGGTGGGTTCACTCGCCGCCGAACTGCGCGCCCTCGGCGTACGCCCCGGCGACCGCGTCAGCGGCTACGTCCCCAATGTCCCGCAGGCCGTCGTCGCCTTCCTCGCCAGCGCCGCCGTGGGAGCCGTCTGGACGTCCTGCGCACCGGACTTCGGCGCCCGCAGCGTCCTCGACCGCTTCCAGCAGATCGAGCCCGTCGTCCTGTTCGCCGTCGACGGCTACCGCTACGGCGGCAAGGAACACGACCGCACCGGGACCGTCGCCGAACTCCGCGCCGAACTGCCCACCCTGCGCGCCGTGATCCACATCCCCCTGCTCGGCACCCCGGCCCCCGACGGCGCGCTCGACTGGTCCGCCGTCACCTCCGCCGACACCGAACCGGTCTTCGAACAGCTCCCGTTCGCCCACCCCCTCTGGGTCCTGTACTCCTCCGGCACCACCGGCCTCCCCAAGGCCATCGTCCAGTCCCAGGGCGGCATCCTCCTCGAACACTTCAAGCAGCTCGGCCTCCACTGCGACCTGGGCCCCGACGACCGCTTCTTCTGGTACACCTCCACCGGCTGGATGATGTGGAACTTCCTCGTCTCCGGCCTGCTCACGGGAACGACGATCGTCCTGTACGACGGCAGCCCCGGTTACCCCGACACCGGAGCCCAGTGGGGCGTCGCCGAGCGGACCGGAGCCACCCTCTTCGGGACCTCGGCCGCGTACGTGATGGCCTGCCGCAAGGCGGACGTCCACCCCGCACGCGACCACGACCTGTCCAAGATCGCCTGCGTCGCCACCACCGGCTCCCCCCTGCCGCCCGACGGCTTCAACTGGCTCCACGACGAGGTCGCCGACGACCTGTGGATCGCCTCCGTCAGCGGCGGCACCGACGTCTGCACCTGCTTCGCCGGAGCCGTCCCCACGCTCCCCGTCCACATCGGCGAACTCCAGGCGCCCTGCCTCGGCACCGACCTCCAGGCGTGGGACGCGCAGGGCGAACCCGTCATCGACGAGGTCGGCGAACTCGTCGTCACCAATCCCATGCCGTCGATGCCCGTCAGGTTCTGGAACGACCCCGACGGCAGCCGCTACCACGACAGTTACTTCGACATGTACCCCGGCGTCTGGCGGCACGGAGACTGGATCACCCTCACCGACCGCGGCTCGGTCGTCATCCACGGCCGGTCCGACTCGACCCTCAACCGCCAAGGCGTACGGATGGGTTCGGCCGACATCTACGAAGCCGTGGAACGCCTCCCCGAGATCCGTGAGTCCCTCGTGATCGGCCTTGAGGAACCGAACGGCGGCTACTGGATGCCGCTCTTCGTCCACCTCGCCGAAGGCGCCGTACTCGACGACACCCTGCGTGCCCGGATCAAGGCGACCATCCGCCAGGAACTCTCGCCCCGCCACGTCCCGGACACGATCATCGAGATCCCGGCCGTCCCCCACACACTCACCGGCAAGCGGATCGAGGTCCCGGTGAAGCGCCTGCTCCAGGGCACGGAGCTGGCCAAGGCGGTGAACCCCGGCTCGGTCGACAACCTCGAACTGCTGCACTTCTACGAGTCCCTGGCCCGGGAGCGTCGCGAAGGCCGCGGCTAGCACGAGGCGCCATTGTCAGACCCCCCGATTACTCTGAGTGAGCAGTGATCGACAGTGCTCAGCGCTCAGGGGGAGTCATGGCGCACACCAACCGCAAACACCACAGGAACAACCGACGGATCGGCCGGACCGGAGGGACGGGCCCGGCCGGCACTTCGAGGCGCGCACGGAGCGAACGGCGCGTGCTCCGCCGCGAAGTGCCGTGCACCGTCGGGCTGCTCGCCGACGAGCAGGACTTCGGCGCCATGCGGCGCTACCGCACCTTCACCTTCGACGACCACCGGAAGTACCTCCGACAGATCGACGGACTGCTCCGCTCCCTCGCCACCGAGGGAGCGCACACCGCGGTCGCGCTCTTCGACCCGGAGGAATTCGCCGAGTACTGCGCGGAGACCGGCCTCGATCCGGACACCGAGACCAGCCGGGCCCGCTTCACGGCACGTATCGCGGTGACGGGCGGCGCCGTCGTGCCTTACACCGGACAGTCCGTCGGGCGCCTCGTTCCGGAGCTGGTCAACACCGCTGTCCGCAGGGCCACTTGGGAGTACGCGACGATGGTCCTCGCCGACCTCGGGGAGTGCGCCGACTGCGGCGTGGACATCGGACGCGCCTCGTTCGACCGCGCCTCACGGCACCTGACCCAGTTGATCGAGCGGGCCGGACCGGGCACACACCATCTCGTGTGCAGCATCCCCACACCGGACGAACAACTCCTCGCGGCCCTCCATGTGGAACGGCCCGACACGGGGCCCGCCCGGCTCGACGCGTCCGAGAGCGCGGAGTTCGTGACCGTCCTCGCGGCGGGCATCGCACTCGACAGCCACGGGGGAGTCGTCCTCCGTACGACGGGGCCCGACGCCCCTGACCGGCTCCACGGCTGGCGGCTCAGGAACAGCGGCCTCGCACCGCTCAGCGAGGGACAGGTCTTCAGCGCCTACTGCACCGACGCCGACACGGGCGAACCGCTCTCCCCGGAACCGGGGGTGGAGTACCGCGCGGGCTTCGACCTCGGCATCGAGGACGCCGACCTCCACCGCTGAAACGCGAGGAGCTTCCCGCCCCCACGGGGCGGGTAGCTCCACCTACACCAGCAGTCCGGTCCCGGTGCGGTCGGCGGCGCCTGGGCGGCCGACCGGGCGCCCTCGGCG